>JAGLOK010000126.1 GCA_023139005.1 Clostridiales bacterium
AGTTTCATGTGCGGGAGATATGAGTGATACTTCACACAATTCTTTGAGCATTCCGCCGTTTCTACCGGTCATTGCAAGGCATTGTGCACCAAAAGCATTTCCTACCTTTACAGCATTGATGATATTTTTTGAATTTCCTGAGGTTGATATTCCAATGACTACATCACCTTCTTCTACATACCCATAAACTTGTTGAGCATATACCATATCGGGTGCAACATCATTGATGAAGGCTGTGGATATTGATGTTTGACTAACTAACGATATCGCAGGGAGTGCACCTTGTAAGTGATCTGAAAGGTAGTCTGCATCATCTGGAAATGAAGCTTCAAGTACTTTTCTGTGCTCCTTGCTAATAGGTCTGCTCAAGACAAAGCCCTTCATCAACTCGCCAACAATATGCTCTGAGTCGGATGCGCTTCCACCATTTCCACAGATGAGCACTTTTCCATTATTATCATAGCACTTCTTAATTAGCTCAAAAGCTTTAACCATATCATCTTTGCATACTTCAAGAGCAGGATTATCAGACATCAGCTTTTGCAATACTTTACTTGATTGTTCTTTCATCTTATTATTCTCCTTGTCTATTCATCTACAGCAACTGCAAGGGCTGCATAGTCGCCAATCTTTTCTTTGAGCCCGGAGCTTACCACTTTGCAAACTCTCTGTGAGTATGAAAGAGATTCCTTTGTGATTACTTTCTTGGCTTCGGGCCACAAGAGTTCAGCGCTTCTAGTAAAGATACTTCCAATGATAATAAGCTCCGGATTCAATATATCTATAAGTATTGAAAGACCTTTGCCTAGGTAACGTCCGCATTGCTTGTAGATATCAATTGCAAGTTCATCGCCATCTTTAGCAGCATCACTTACAAGCTTTGCTGTGATCAGCTCTATGTCATTTAAGCTTTTGCAGAAAGATACTTTCTTGCCCATCTGAAGCTTTTCTAATACTTTGGTTTTTGCAAGCTGAGTAATTCCTCCGCCACTACAAAATCCTTCAAATGATCCTGCCTTTCCAAAGCCGACAGGACCGTTATCAGCAAGCCGTATATGTCCCACTTCACCTGCCATGTCGTTGGTACCGTTGTATATTTTGCCATTGAGTATTAGCCCTGCTCCCAAACCTGTACCAAAGGTAAGGAAGATGACGTTCTTAAATCCCATCCCTGCACCAAATTTCCATTCTGCCAAGGCGCATGCATTCGCATCATTTTGAAGCTTCGTTTTGATTCCAAAACGAGATTCAAGCAGTTCGACGATATGCACATCATCCCAGCCAATTAGATTTGGAGGAGACATGATGATACCTTCTCTGCTATTGAGTGGTCCACCACAACTAACACCTATTGTATGGATATCCTTTTTTGAGTAATTATTGATTTTGAGAATACCCTCAATACCTTCATAAATTTTGCCCAATGTGTAGTCCAGTCCCATCTCAGACATTGTAGGAAAAGACATTTTATCCATAATAGTTAATGAATAAGCTTCAGAATTCAGATTTCCAAGTGTAATTGCGCACTTGGTCCCTCCTATATCAACCCCAATTAGTTTTCTCATAATTACTCCTCGTTTATATTATATATCTGGTTATATTTCTGTATTATTTCTTTCTGAGTCGCAGTACCTGTCATGCCGATTTTCTTAACGATAATGCTAGCTGCTATATTGGCAAAAAAGGCAGCTTCATATCCCTTTACACCTGTAGCAAGCGCACATGCAAATGCTGAGATAAATGTATCTCCTGCACCACATATATCTATTGGAGAGGTCACTTTTTTTGTGGGAATGTAGACAGTACCACTTTTATTTACATATAAACAACCACTGTCGCCTAGTGTCATACATACACTACAATTGTTTTTTTGATGTAATTTCTGTGCTGCATCCAGATAAACACTATTATCAG
>JAGLOK010000127.1 GCA_023139005.1 Clostridiales bacterium
ACTTTAGTGGACAATTCTACAATATACTCGATCCACGATACCAAAGCGCATGGAAATATATAAAAAATTCACATGATGAAATTAAATATATTATTGATAAAGAAAGCCCAGACATTGTTATTCTAAATAGTATGACAATCAGCTGGATGGTTGATTGTATCGATTCATCGATTAAGACTATATGCTTTGATCGAGAAACCTTTCCGAAAAATGGTCGCGACATGAGATCGAAGATGGTCAAAGGTTGGCTTTCCCAAATGACAAAAAGCGTATACCTTAGCGAGTATGACAGGGTCATTGCAGGCGCCCATGATAATTCATGTGTAATCACCGACAAAGTAGATATCGCAAAGTTTGAAGACATCCAAGACCATGCCAGCACCAAGTGTGCTCTCGGTCTTGATTTTGATAAGAAATATATCCTTTTTGCAGGTGGCATGTGGAAAGTTAAAGGATCCCATACAGCGCTTGAAATGATGCACCATCTTGATGATGAGTATCATCTAATATTTCTACAATACATACCAAATGAAAAAAACGTTAGTAGTACTAGAACGATTATCAAGAAAATATTCGGTATTGACTACGAGAAAAACACCCTTCGCCTGCTTGAAGGCATTAAAGATCGTGTACGGTTTTTCCCAGCACAAGAGGATATGTTACCCTTTTATGCAGCATGTAATGTGGTGATCTTTCCATCGACACAGCCGCATCAAGCACGACCTGTCTATGAAGCAGGAGCTGCTTTAAGACCTGCTGTTATATCTGACTTTGAAAACACCAAAGAATTTGCCAAAAACTATTTTAACGTACTCACCTTCAAACAGGGTGACGCTAAAGCGCTGGCTGCATGCATAGAAAAGTTGCATGACAATCAACTATACTATCTCTTGTCGGATAATGGACACAAAATGTGCAAGGAAAATCACGATCTATCCGCCTTGGAGCAAGAAATTATATCATTAATCAAAGACGTCGAGGAGAATAATTGAGTAGTAAGAGTCAATTAAAAATGGGTGTAAGCCTTTCATATGTGCTCACTTTAGTAGCAAATGCTTTAGGGTTAATTCTAGCACCATTCCTGCTAAGATTAGGTTCATCAGAAATGGGTATCTACGAAACCATTGGTGCAATCGCAGGATATATGATGGTGTTGGACTTTGGTGTAAACTCCACAATCACACGATACATATCAAAATATAGGGCAGAAAAAAGAGAAGACAAGATTCAAAACTTAATTGCACATAGTCTAATATTGTACAGTGTGCTTGCGATAATTGTATTTATTTTTGGGTATATCATTTGGTCAAATTTATCTGTAATTGCGCAAATTCAAGGAAAACTCCAAGAAACACAAAACATAACTCCTGAAAATATTGAGACAGCTAAAACAATGCTTATAATATTGGTTGCAAATATCGCATTATCGCTTCCATTACGCTCCTTCGGTGCTGTAATGAACGGATATGAAAAGTTCACTATCCCCCGAATGCTCAATATTCTTAGAGTTGTATTACGATTTATCTTTATTCTCATATTCATCAGTCTGCAATATGGTGTAATTACTATAGCGATTATTGATACCATCTTAAACATTTGTATGCTACTTATTAATATGCTATATGTCCTGCTTGTACAAAAACAAAAAATAACTTTAGAACATTATGATTCGAAGTTAGTAAAAGAATTAATGATCTTTTCTTTGCCGATTTTTCTCACTATGGTATATGATCAAATTTTCTGGAAAGTAGATCAAGTGATTATAGCTGGTATGATAGGATTTGCAGCTGCATATGTTGTTGGTTTAGTTATGCGCCTTGTTATAATCTTTATGCGTTTTTCAACCTCTTTGTCAGAAGTCTTCCTACCTCGTATAACAAAAATGGTAGTAGGCAAAGCAACGGGTGACGAGTTGACTGATTTGATGATAAAAGTAGGTAGAATTCAACTACTAGTTTTAGGTGTAATATTGTCTGGATACATTCTCTTCGGGCAAAATTTACTACAAAACTGGATCGGCGGCAGAGATGCTTACATGACTGCAAACTTGCTTAATATGTATTATATTGGTGTAATAATTATGATACCATTAACTCTTCCTCTTATTCAGAATACCGGAATATCTATACTGGTCGCTAAAAACAAGCATAAATTTCGTTCAACGATATACTTCATAATTGCAGTTTTAAACATCGGTCTCACCATATTCTTAGTGAAGCAATTTGGCATCATCGGTGCAAGCATTGCAACAGCGATAGCACTCACCATCGGAAATGGCTTTATTATCAACATTTACTATTCAAGGGTCATTGGTTTGAAGATAAAGAGATTCTTTAAAGATTGTGTCTTTAAACTATTGGGTCCCATCATAATTTCATCAGGATTTGGATACTTAATCGCAAGATATCTTATGGTCCAAAATAGCTGGTGGAACCTAATTCTATGTTGTCTACTGTATGCCATTATCTATTTTGTTTTGATGTGGTTTATGGGAATGAACTCCTATGAAAAAGGCATGATCAAGAAGATGGTGCATAAGATTACAAGGAGGGATACTGCATAATGGAGATACTCTATATATCCAATACAACCTCACAAAAGTATTTTACAGAGATTTATGAAATATGTAGTATAAAGCCTGGACAGCAAGTGCAAAAGTTTAACAATATGCTGTTGCGTGGGTTGAGTGCTTACTGTCATGTAACTGCTGTCTCCGTCGTTCCTGTTTCACGTGCAACATGCAGTCAAAAAGCTTTTCCCAATGCACATGATGAAGAGGACAATGTTGAATATAACTATGTTGGATTTATAAACTTTCCAATTATCAAGCAGCTTTGTGTAAAACGTAATGCAAAAAAGAAAATCAAAGAATGGGTTAAAAGCACAAAAGGCAAAGACAGAATTATTATATGTTATGCACTGTCTCCAACCCTATCATCGATTGCATTAAAGCTTTCTGAAAAATATGATATTCAATGCATGGCAGTCGTCACAGACATCCCACAGCTTATAAACTTCAATCAAAATACAACCGGTATCAAAGAGCGCCTATATCGCATCTACTCTAAATCAACTTATGAAAAAATGATACAGTACGACCTATATATGCTGCTTACGAGTGCGATGAATGATATTATCAATCCATACAACAAGCCCTCTATCGTAATTGAAGGCATGGTTGATAATGATATGAATGATATTGCAGGCGACGTACAAAGTAAATATGAGCCAAATATTATTTTGTACGCTGGTGCATTATTTGAAAAATACGGCGTGCTCGATTTGGTAGAAGGTTTCTTGTCAGCAGAATTAAAAAATTGTGAATTATGGGTATATGGTAGCGGTGAAATGAATGATTGCTTTGACCAATTGAATAATGATACAGTGAAGTTCTTCGGTGTAGTGCCCAACAAAGAAATCATAGAGCATGAATTGCGCGCAACTTTATTAGTAAACCCCAGACCTTCAAATGAGGAATTCACAAAATACTCTTTTCCAAGCAAAAACTTGGAGTACATGGCGTCCGGTACACCCATATTAACATGCAATCTTCCGGGTATGCCAAAAGAATATCTTGAGTATGTATATATTGCAGAGGACGAGACAAAAGAAGGCTTTAAGAATTCTCTGATTCATATTATGGGATTGAATGAAAATGATCGAAATCTAATGGGCGAAAATGCACGTACCTTTGTATTGGAGCACAAGTCGAATATTCAACAAGCAAGGAAAATTACAGATTTTATTAAAAAACACCTATCATAAAGCAACTTTGGCTTTTCTATGATGAAAAAGTATCTTATAGATTCCATGACCCAACATAGCACCCAAAGTGTTGAGTATCAAATCATCCACATCAAACTCTCTTAAACACATTCCTGCTATGCACAATATGAGCTGTAACGCTTCTATCGTAAAAGTAAACAAAAACGCTCCAAGAAGGGCTCGCCAAAAGCGTTGCGTTTTCTTAAATAGCAATGGCATCAAAATTCCAACAGGGATGAACATGATAATGTTTCCAAAAAACTGCCGGAACGCACCCTGTTGCCCAGCAAGAACGTTCTGCCATTGTTGTGCTATCAGCGAAAAAGGTTTTAAGTTCGCTGGCAAGCCATATAGTCTTATTTCATCCCATGAAATGCGGTATGAGGATATAAATAATGGCTGTAAAGTAAGTAACAGCATTATTATCAAATATGTAATACTAACAGTTATAACAATCGGTTTTTTGATATTCGACTTTCTTACGGCTACAAATAATG
>JAGLOK010000128.1 GCA_023139005.1 Clostridiales bacterium
ATTGCAAGTACGAGCAAAAACGAGTCTGAGAAGTTTACTTTGATCATATATGCATTTTATCATGATGCAAAATACCTGTCTACTGAAACATATTTCCATATTAACGAGTACTGTACATCCTTTGTTATCTATCAATTTATTGGTATCAAATGTATCACTAGCTAATAAAACTTTATCAAGAAAGTGTTGATATAAGATGAAGATTGTACTAAAATGTATATTATGTAAGGAGTTCCATAATGTTGTTTCTTAGGATGATGCGTCGACGTAATTTCCCGTTTATCTTTCAAAATTAAGGCAAACTATAAACGGGAAGAAAGTCATATTGCCATCAAACCATTTGGTTTGTATAAGTAATTGACGGGCTAATTTTAGCTCTTATTTGTGTACAAAGCACTGCCGTATTAGTTTGGCAGTGTTTTTAATTACGTATAATAGGAGGAAATATGTTAAAAGAATGTATAACAAAATATAAAAAGATGGTGACTTTATATCTAGTAAACGGTCTAGTACAAACTATCATATCAGCTTTGGTGGTCGTTTGTTTTCAACAACTCATTGATTCTCTTGGAAAGACAGGGGATATATCAAACGCCATGAGATATCTATGTATGTTTGGTCTTTTGCAAATACTAGAATATATACTAGGCTATATTGAGAACTATCCAAGTAGCATCTTGAACAATAGTTTTTATTATCAACTAAAGCTAAACGCGCTAAAAAAGATATCCAAGATAGATTTTCTGCAATACAAGCAGTACGGAACCGGTGAAATCATACAACTCGTCGAAAATGGTGTTGATGCAGGTAGAAAAATATTATTCAGTTTCTATTTGAATGTTTTTAGGAATATAATCCCCGGTGTGTTAGTTTCTATGGTTTTAATAGGAATATATGACTTTAAAATCATGGTCGCTATTGCAATAAGCTATGGGTTTGTTTTTCTGATAACTAAAATTCTTCTCAAAAAGCTTTACTTGGTGAAGAATTCTACTCTCATGAATGAAGAAAAATTCACATCTAAGTTAGTACGCGCCTTTATGGAAATGGTAGTTTTTAGAATCAACAGAAAATATAAAACAGAAATCAAAGAATGTGAAGATACCTCTATCAGGATTGTGAAGTCCAAAACCAAAATATTAATGACACATGAAATGTTCTTCACTTCATTTGCATTTATTGTTGCAATAATAAAAATAATTGCAATTTTTATAGGAATAAACCAGATCATCGCAGGCACTTCAAGTATCGGTATTATTGTCGCCTTAGTAACGCTTATAGACAGGGTATACACACCGATTGCAATCTTTAATGTTGTATATATTGATTACACCTTGAATAAAATTGCTTTTAAAAGATATGAAAACCCGATAGATCAACCTGATGATGAGATGATAGGAACCGGAGAGGTAGCTACCATCAAAGAAGGAAATATATCTTTAGAGAATCTATCCTTTCAATATGGACAAAATGTTGTACTAGATAATATGTCATTTATGTTTGAAAATGGGAAAGCGTACGCTATTGTCGGACAAAGTGGCGTGGGGAAAACCACAATTCTGGGATTGATATCCGGTTTATTAAAAGCAAATAGCGGAAAAATATTCATCGATCATCAGGACTTGACCAAAATGAACCTAAACACGTATTACAAGCATATCGCATATCTATCACAAGATCCTGCTATATTCGACGGTACAATCAGAGAGAACCTTGTCTTTGATAAAAAAGTAGATGATCAAGTTCTTTGGTCTGCTTTAAAAGACGTAAATCTATATGATCAAATAAAATCAAAGAAGAGCAAATTGGATGAGCCAATAGGTGAAAAAGGAAGTATGCTTTCAGGAGGCGAAAAGCAACGTCTGGCACTTGCAAGAATTATAATCTCTCAACCAAAAATCGTAATAGTTGATGAGGCAACCAGTGCAATAGACAATATCAACGAGAGTATAATTTTGAAAAATGTGCTTAATACACTCTCAGACTCTACTGTGATTGCAGTTACACATAAAGTACATACTACATATATGTTTGATCAGATATTATTGCTTGATAATGGTCATCTTCGAGATACCGGAACAATGAAACAGTTGCTCAATAAAGATATCCTATTTAAGAAACTGTACGAAAGAGAAAAGATATAGACATAAGCCCCTGTATGGGGGCTTTACTTATTGTTGAATTAATTCGCCTTCAATAGGCAATACAGGTTGTTTGTTGCGTATCACAAATATGAATATAAATGAAAGACTAAACACACTGAGTATTGTATACAGTACTGCATTGTTCGGCTCATATGTTTTGTATATATGATAATATACAAACGTTATAAACGCAGTAAAGCATAAGCCAAGAAAAGTTATTAGTAATGTTGATATTCCCATACCCAATAAATTATTATATGAATAGCCTGAAAAAGAATTTATTGTATTTAAGATTGCAGGAACAAAAGACAGCGCCACATATACTGCTCCCACGATAGGTAATATAACTTCAACTTTTGGAACCTTGTTCTTCATATATGCAGATTGTTTTGAAACTGCTCCCAAAATATAATAGTTTCCAATAGGAATCCATGCAAGCCAAGCATTATCCATGCCTTTATTTTTTGCAAGGCGGTAAAGCCCAATAGAGTGTAGGATATAAATTACTAAAGAAATGGCGAAAACAAAAAACAATACAACTATCATCACCGCTACAAATCCAACTAAAAAAGTGTTATCCATTGAAACCTCCAAAATATTCATTAAGGTAATTAAAAATGCCCTAAAAGGATATTCTCCTAGGGCACTTTATTTGCTTTGCTATTCCTGGGGTGCTTCTACTACTACTTGATCTTTATCTCTGATAATAAAAATGAAGATTGCAAATAGTCCCAATGCGCTAAGTATGGTATACAATACTGCTTCATTTGGTACATAGAGCTTGAACAATAGATACAGTGAGTAGACCATCAATGCATAGTATGCCAAAGCAACCAATGTGCCAATAAATGGTATCCAGCTCAAAACAGCTACTGCAAGTGCGCCCAAGGGAAGCACAAGCTCCATGCGTGGGATGGTTGTTGATCCGAGTTTAATTTCCTTAATCAATGCACCTACCACATAAAACTGTGCGATGGGAATCCACGCCAACCAAGGGTTTTCGAGGTTCTGGTTTTGTGCCATTTTGTACAGTCCGATTGCAGTGAGTACATATGCAGCAGCTCCAAGTAAGAATACAAGAAATCCACCGAAAAGTCCGATTGCTAAAAGTCCACCATAATATCCGTTCATAATTTCCTCCTAAAATAAAATAATTCCATGTAATAATCATACATCCTAATGTCTGCATATACAAGTTATATGTTTATTAAAACTATCTTTTAAATACGATCTTCTCGTCAATATACTTGATTCTTGTTATTCTTATTAACTCTCTGACACAGATTTCATAGAGTATCTGCATTGCAACAAATGTGGCAATGCAAATCAATGCATAGATCCACAATGCATAGACTATCTCTATAGATATTATATAAGTCACTGCAAAGTATAATAAGGCAGCTGATATAAAAAAACATCCCCATCTAACAAGTTGTTTTTTTAATATGCTATAGTGCTTAGTTGACTCATGTACGAGTCCATAGATCCCAAAGAAAATGATAAAAAGTATTGAAACGTCAACAATGCGAATCAAGAATATAATCAATGCACAAGATGCAATGTATGAAATGATGATTGTGTTCTTCTTAATACCGATTCGTAATAAAATGCCTGAGTATAGCGATACAGCAAAAAGTAAAGCAAGTTTTATCGTAGGAATTACGTAGATGATTAAAAGTGTTAGAACTTGAAGTGCAATGAGCATACTCGCAAGTGTTATATCACGCGTTTTCATCTAGCAACAGGGAATGCAGTCGCCACCGAGCGACTCACAACAACAATCACTGCAGAGCATGCATGAACATATGTTACACATCGAACAATCCGATCCACCTACGTTTGCTTGATTGTTAAAGTTTCGATTTGAGTTGTACATGGATTGAGAAGCTTTTTGATATTCCGGGTTATTCGGCTCCATTTGATAGGCCATGTTATAAAAGTTCTGAGCCTGCGCATACCAGCCTTTTCCCATCATGCAAGCACCCTTTAGGTAATACCATTCTGCAGGACGGTTTGATAGATTATCCAGTATCGTCATAACTTGATCATATTGTCCGGCATTAATCATTTGACGAATCTTTTGAAAATCGGTAGATCCTGTATTTGATCCACTTGATCTATAGGATGTTCCCTGATTAGCATAATTCCCACTAGCACCTTCTCCGGTAAGCATGTCGTATGCAGCATTGATTTCTCTCATTTTTTCATCTGCAAGCTTACTTAGAGGGTTATCAATATATTTATCTGGATGATATTTCTTCACAAGCTTTCTATAGGCTTGTTTGATTTGTTCTTGTGTTGCATTATCATCAATTTCTAATACTGTATACGGGTTCATGCATTCTCCTCGTTATAACGAATAATATATTCGTTTTCGATATCATAGTTTGTGTGCTCTATGTTATCTTGTGAATTTCTCTTGTCTTTTCATGTATCAGGTTCTGCTTGCTGGGCAGTGAATATCTTATTATATTATCCATAATCGGAGCACTCTTTTCAAGCTTTAAAAGATTATATGCTAATTGTGCGCGCGAAAGTGCAAATGTCATGACCTCTTGTGCTTGCGATATTCTCTTCTCTGAGGGTGTGCCATTTTGAACGAGTGGATTAAAACATCCTTTCTTGATGTCACTTTCCATGTCCTCCATTGCATCGGCTAAGTATATCCATATGCCCAAGTTCTTCATCATATCCGATAGTGCCAATTTGTCTTTTTCATTTATATCTTTTGATGATTGTGCAATTTCCCAAAGCAAATCGCCACTTAGTGCTGCTGGGATATCAAAGGATACTTCTTTATCTTGTTCAATGATATATAATTCATCTAAAATGTCTTTAAGTTTCTTTGAAAGCAGAGGATTACGTTTTTTGGCCTTGCGATAACCTCGAAGTATGAGTAAGTTTCCAATAGGTGCATAGAGCTTTTTTTCATCTTGCCACATATCATTAAGCTTGTGATGTGCAAGAAGGGTAGTAACATCCCCACAATAAGTTAATGCAGTGTTTGTTTCAAGGCTTTGCTTTCTGTTGATCAAATGTGTGGGACATGCTCTTTTTCTGGATATAAAAGTATCTCCGGATAAATCAATCAGCATTAATGCCAACCCTGCCATATCATTTTGTAGTGCAAAACGTGGCATTTGACCATTGTTTCTGGCTATCGCATGACATACTCCACAATAAGCTGCCTGCCAATCGTTTAGCTCACGAACTTTTAATTCATTTTTATATGGAATGAGATATCCAAACATAAGTTTTCCTACTTCTAATTTAGAAATAAGTATATCATAGGGTGTAAAATAAATAATTAACAAAATGAAAACATTGGATTAAAGTTTGCTTAAACGAATATATGATATTTGGAATATTATTTGCCTTGTATAATATAAGATGCAAAAAGTGTATACCGCTTTCTATTCTTACGATCTGCTTTTGATAATCGATCAATGAGAGATGTTAGTTCTTCAACCTCATTTTCATTCATATAGATGCTTTGTTGTGACAAATAATCGTGCAACTCATCGGGTTGATCTTGACAATTTTTGAGATGTCGATGCATTGTTTCTAAATACTGGTCGCGGGCAGTATCAAAAGTAGATTGGATCACATCACGCATTGCTTGCATTTGTTTTGTGCCTGTATTTTCAATGTCCATATTTATCGTAAACTTTATATAGTTTCGTTTGTAGTACTTTGCAATAATGCCATTGATGCTTTCAGTATGATGCAATTCAATAAAATCATATTGATGAAGCACTCCGATATGATAATTCACTTTTGAAGGTGCTTCTCCCATCATTTTCGCAACTTCTTTGGCTGTAGCTGGTCGATCTATAATGGAGAATGTCGTCAAAATCTCACGCCTATATGGATCATTTAGTACTCGAATTTCCTTTAACGTTTTTAGTACATCCTTACCCATTGTCTGTACCTAATTCTTTTTTTACAGTCACTCCAACTGTCAAGTCCATCTTACCCCTTGTTGCAAGTGCATTAAATCCTACTTTAGAAATTAGTCCTACAATTAAGAGAATCACTGCGTATATACCAATAATGATATAACTCTCACTTACATCCAATAAGCTACCCATCAATGCTTGACCTAAAGGTGTTGCCATCATTGCAAATGTTCCGATAACGCTGGTCACACGTCCCATCATTTCCCCTGGAACCAACAGCTGTCGTGCAGTTGCTATGCTCAAATTCACCCAAACAACAGTCACAATTAGAATATTGATGATTATCATCATGAGTACAATATTCATTATAATACTTGGGAAGATACCGACAATAGACAATATAGCAATCCCTATACACAGAAAAGCATCAATGGTGAGAATAAATGAAACCAACTTTGAATAATGATATTTTCGTATAATTTTCGCTGCAAATATTGGCGCCATAAACATCCCTATAGTCATTAGAGAAGACAGCACACCATAGATTTGTTCAGACAGTCCAAAGTCCTGCAAGAATACAATGGGCAACGAAACTGAAAAAATTGGTGCAATGGCAAAGTTTGCTACAACAGCAATCCCCGCCATAAAAATAAACTCAGGTAGAGATTTTATAAATATTATTCCCTGCTTGAATGAAGCAAAAAACGATTCTCTGTTTTCTTTCTTTTGGATGCTTTCATGTTTTATTCTGATAAACATTTCGCTGATTGCAGATGCAAAGAAACTTATCGCATTGATAATCATTATCGGGAGAAGTCCAAACAAACCAAAAAGTAAACCCGCGACCAATGGTGATGTGAGCCCAATAATGGAACTAAATAACTCCATTGCGCTATTTGCATCTACCAATTTATCCTTCTTAACAATGTCAGGAATAATTGCACTCATTGATGGCATAAAAAACACACTAATCAAGGAAAGCATTATTACCAATATGTAGACTGTAACAATGGATAACTCTCCAGTAATCAAAAAAACTATAATCATAATCACAACAGTCAATGAACTAGCTAAATCCATCAATACGATCATTTTCTTTCGACTGAATCGATCTGCAAGTACCCCGGCAAAAGGCATTAGTAAAATCCTTGGAATAATTGATACCACCAATACCGAAGCAAAAAGTGTAGCAGAACCTGTTTTCTTAAGTACATATATTGATAATGCAAAGTTCTGCATAAATGTACCGAAACCAGAAACAAATTGTCCTAATATCACCAAGACCAAGTTCTTATTCTTTAATACTTTTAAATCCATAACAACACCTATAAATATATTTTAACGTACATTATTTTTGCATGTTAATATAATGTTATCGTTTTGTCAACTGTTGTTTGTGTTTGCATGTAATTTAGTTAAGGCGATATAATATTAGAATGCAACATAATAATAAAATTCAATATCCAAGCAGCTTACGTATACTTTCTGATATTTTTTTACAAAATGGGCTTCTCCTTTACATTGTCGGTGGATATGTAAGAGACTATATTATGGGATATGTAAGTGATGATATTGATATCTGTTCTTCTGCAAGCCCTCAAAAAGTTAGGGGAATATTCTCAAGTTATACAGACATTGAAATCATGGATGTTTCATTACCTCTGGGTACATTAATTATAAGAGTAGGCAATCAAACTTTTGAATACACCTCTTTTCGCCGTGAATCCTATCGACAAGATGGCACACATACTCCCACTAAAGTACATCTTGATGCAACAATAAAGCAAGATAGCTTGCGACGTGACTTCACTGTCAATGCACTATACTATGATCTCCAAAATGAAAAACTCATCGATATGTTCGATGGTGTATCGGATATTGAAAATAAAACGCTACGCACAACAAGAAATGTACAAGATGTGTTTTGTGAAGATGCCTTGCGCATATTGCGCATGTGCAGAATTTGTGCACAAACTATGTTGGCTCCTTCCGAAGAGACTCTTATTGCTGCCAAGTCTCTTAGCTCACAATTATGCAATCTGTCAAAAGAACGCATCGTTCAAGAGATACACAAATTACTCACAGCCAATATGCAATATCCGAATAGCAGCCATGATAATATAGTCCATGGAATCAATTTGCTGTTTTCAAGTGGCGTTTCCGATGTCCTCCTACCCAACACAAAGCAAGATATAGCAATAAAAGCAGCTAGTGCCTCCAGTATGTCTGTAAAGATTGCATTACTAATATTAGATACAACAGATAAAGCTGCTTCCCTAGACTATCTGTGTTTGAACAATGATGCAAAAAAAGATGCATTATTCTTATTAAACCATACTCATTTTGATGATTGTGACTCTCTTGACTTTCTATCCACTTTTGGTTATGAAAAAGGTCTGCTTCTTGTGGAATTTCTGACCATTCTTGATAAGAAATCGTCAACTCTCAAATCATATCTTAAGAATATGAAAACACAGGACAGTTTTATCTCTATAGATACACTAAGGCTATCAGGGGAAGACATTATGCAGACACTCCATATTCCCTCTTCTCCCATAATAGGGGAAATTAAAAAAGAGTTGTTCAAACATGTGGTTCAGCATCCTGAAGATAACACACGAAAACAACTCATTAGTTACATTTTAAAAAATCACACTCAGTGATCTGTTTTATGCATACATTTTCCCAATTACCCACAGTACCAAACGATTAGGCAAAATTCTCTTTAGGAACAATAATACTTGATACGAAAATCCTACTGATCTTCTCATAGGCGGATTCTTCCTTTTAATCAATCTGCATACCATCTTAGCAACTGCTTCTGGTGGTGTGCCATTTTGCTCGTCCTTTTCCATCCTTGCAACAGATGCCCTTAATTTCTTCTCGTAACCAGCGGTATATGCATTTTCAATCATTTGACGATTTGCTGTAAATTCAGTCTTTGTGTCTCCCGGCTCTACAATACTGACACGAACACCATCATCTTTAAGCTCCATTCTCACTGCTTCACTCATCAACTCCATTGCAGCCTTGCTAGCTGAATACATTCCTTGAAATGGAATAGATAATATTCCTGCAACAGAGCTTATGTTCACAATGATACCTTTGCTACGCTTTAGTAATTCAAGTGATGCTTGTATCATAGACAACACACCAAAGAAGTTGGTATCAAACTGTGCCATCGCTTCCTCATGAGATGTATCTTCAATAGAACCTGCGATTCCATATCCTGCATTATTAATTAATGCATCCAATCTGCCCTGCTTATCCTTAACAATAGATAATACATCATCTATTGATTGTTGATTGTTCACATCAAGATATATCATCAACCCACCATCAATCTTTTCTGTTTGTTTCTCTTTTATTTTTCGTGATGTACCGTAGACTATCCAATCTTGCTTTATGAGTTGTATATAGATCGCTTTTCCAATTCCCGATGAAGCACCTGTTATTAGTGCTACTTTCTTTTTAATCTCACGCATAAGTTAGCTCCATTTATAAATAATGATGAATATTGAATAATTATACCACTAAACTATACATGAAACACTCATTTCTAACGTATTATTAATGTTTTTTGGATGTCATATACATCATTTTATGATATTATACCTATGATATTATTTTATTTTTAAGGAGTTTTTTTATAATGGATATTTTCAAGAAGTTTGAGGACTTCACAGAAGCACGAGAAGCAATCGCCGCGGGTTTCTATCCTTATTTTCATGCATTGGAATCAGGACAGGACACCGAAGTCATTATGGATGGAAAACGCGTTATCATGATTGGATCAAATAATTACATGGGATTAACATCTGATCCACGTACCATACAAGCAGCTAAAGATGCACTTGATAAATACGGCACAGGGTGTTCGGGGTCTCGTTTTCTAAATGGTACATTAGATTTGCACGTACAATTAGAAGAAGAGCTTGCAGACTTTTTCAACAAAGAAGCTGCGCTAACATTCTCCACTGGTTATCAAACCAACCTTGGAATCATTTCCTGCATTGTAGGGTTTCATGATTATATTATCAATGATGCAGAAAACCATGCCAGCATACGCGATGCATGTCGCTTAAGTTTTGCTAAAAAGAGTGTGAAGTATGAACACAATGATATGGAAGACTTGGAGCGCGTACTAAAGAGATTACCAGAAAATAGTGGAAAGATAATTATCGTAGATGGTGTGTTTTCAATGTCTGGTGATATTGCAAAGCTACCAGAAATTGTCGCCCTAGGCAAAAAGTACGGCGCGCGTATCATGGTTGATGATGCACATGGTATGGGTATGGTCGGAAAAGGCGGTAGAGGCACTGCATCTCACTTTGACCTAGAAGATGAAGTGGATATCATCATGACCACTTTTTCAAAGTCTATGGCATCACTCGGTGGGTGTCTTGTAGCAAGTGAAGAAATTGTCCACTACATCAAGCACAAATCTCGTCCGTTTATCTTCAGCGCATCTCTGCCACCTTCCAATGCAGCAGCAGCACTTGAAGCACTACGCATTATCAGAAGTGAGCCTTGGCGCATAGCTGCATTATTAGATATCAGCCAATATATGCGCACAAAACTGAAGGATGCGAACATCCCGATACTCGATGGTACTACAGCAATTATCCCGATATTCACATATAATACATTGAGAACTTGTATCATAACAAAGAAATTACTCGATGAAGGAGTCTATGTAAATCCT
>JAGLOK010000129.1 GCA_023139005.1 Clostridiales bacterium
TAATATAGAGAAATTCAAACCAGGTAAAAATGGGGAATCTCCTCTTGCAGAATTATCCGAATGGGTAAATACCACTTGTCCGACTTGTGATGGAAAGGCAACTCGTGAGACGGATACGATGCCACAATGGGCAGGTTCTTCTTGGTACTTCCTGCGCTATATCGATCCACATAACAGTACTGCCATAGCTTCTAATGAAGCTATGGATTATTGGCTACCAGTCGATTGGTACAACGGAGGCATGGAGCATACTACCCTCCACCTTCTTTATTCAAGATTCTGGCATAAGTTTTTGTTTGACATTGGTGTTGTTCCTAATCCTGAACCTTATGATAAACGCACAAGCCATGGTATGGTTTTAGGTGAAAATGGTGAGAAAATGTCAAAGTCTCGTGGTAATGTTGTAAACCCAGACCTTATTATTAATGAATTTGGTGCCGATGCTTTCCGTACATATGAGTTGTTTATGGGAGCATTCGACCAACCGATCCCATGGTCAACAAATGGCGTCTCAGGCTGTAGAAGATTCTTAAACCGTGTATGGCGTCTTATAGACATGATTAATGACGATAAGGGTTATTCAAATGACCTTGAGATGACTGTTCACCGTATGATAAAAAAGGTTACCGAGGATTTTGACTTGCTAAAATTTAATACTGCCATTGCTACGATGATGAGTTTTGTCAATGACGTATATCATAAAGAGTCAATAACTATTGATGAATATAAAACTCTAATAGCTTTGCTTTCACCCGTTGCACCACATATGTGTGAAGAGCTTTGGAAAGAGATGAAAATGGATGAGTTTTGCAGCATTGCTCCTTGGCCTGTATATGATGAATCAAAGTGTGTTTCTGAGACAAATAATCTTGCTGTGCAAATAAACGGAAAAGTACGTGGACATATCACAGTTGCAGCCGTAGCAACTGATGACGAAACCAAAGAAGTTGCATTGGCAAATATAAGTATAGCTAAATATTTAGATGATAAAACAATTCGAAAGGTAATTGTTATTAAGGGTAGAATTGTAAATATTGTAGTATAATCTTTTCAATTTTATAGTAGTAAAATCACTATAATCTCAAATTTTTGTGGAGATATAGTGATTTTTTTATGAAATAATTAGTTCATCTTACGACGAATAATATTTATGTTCTTCTTTATTCTTCGTTTTTCATCATACATTTTATCATCAGCACGTGTGATCAAATCGTTCAAATCGTGATCATTGTCAGATAATTTGACTTCTACAATTCCATGACTAACGCTTATAAAATACTCTCTATCTTCAAGGCTATTAATACTATCATACGATTTTACTATTCTTTGCCAAATTGTTTCTGCAATTTCTTTTTTTATTTTCAGAAAAACTATTAGAAATTCATCCCCACCCATCCTAATCAGAAAATCCTCATCACGTATGCTGTTTTTTATTGTATCAACGACTGTCAGCAATAAATCATCACCAGAAGCATGTCCTAGTACATCGTTGACTTCTTTTAATCCATTCACATCAATAAAGCACAGACTGATGCTTCTATAATGGTTTATATTTTCAATACAATCTTGTATTTTCGTAAATCCTTCTCTTCTATTATATGCTTTGGTCAACGGATCAAAATCAGAAGTTATCTTTAACTTGTCAAAATTCACTTTATTCTCAAATATGATAAATGTAATTAGTGCTGCAAGTGCTATACAAATGAATGCAAAGTAATAGAATTTTTTTATTACTCTTCCTATTTTAATGAAGAAATCATTTCCTATGTAGTATCCAAACTCCTCAGAATCACTTGCTATTAACGTTACAATTTTCCAATAGCCTACTTCAAATTCAATGTTTTCATAAGTGTGATCACTGTATAACTTTACCTTTTCTCCTACATCAATCTCCGCATATGTAAACAAACCATTGTCAGTAATTACATGCCCCTTTGTACTCATTAACTCCCACTCGTCACTATAAAGTACACTGAATCTGTACTGCTTGTTTCTGCTATTTACATTGAGAATATGGCCCCACTCACGCTCTGAATCTTCATGGGATATCCAATGTCCAGATTCGTTGATTAGGTGAACTTCTCCATTGCTGTTGTTTGCATTTACTCTAAACTTGTTTATTAATTCAGTTGCATCATAATCAATCACAACAATTCCATCAAACTGGTCATTAAAAACTGGTGTGCAGAATCTCATAATCGGTTTATATGGTTGTATTATTTCACCATTTTCAGAATACAAGTCCAACTTAGCTACAAACATCTGACCTCTTGACATACTTAGGGTTCTTCTGAAAAATGTTTCATCATCAACATTTTGCAAATTATCTTCTTGCATAACAATAGCTTGATTATCTTGATATTGTACGTTGATTTTCTCGTTGCCTGCTTTATCAATAAATCGAATTTTATTGTATATTTTATTGCTGTCTGAAATAGTCTTCCAGTTTTCATTGAGATTCTCATTGTCTATATCAAATGATTCAGCAATATACTTAAGGTCAGATATCACCATATGAAACTCATCTGTAAAAAACTGATTTTCAACTGTAACAAATATTCTTTCTTGTAGCTTTATTGCATTAAGTTCGTTTTTTATCAAGCTGTTTTCTATAGATAATAAAATAATAGAAGTAACTGAAAACAAAATAAAAAGAGACAAAAAGAATGATCTTTTAACCAACTTCACTTTCTCAGGTGAATACTTCATATATATAATTATACTATAATTCTGGAATTATTCAATTATTGAACATAAAAATCAAAATAGCTTTCAGAAAATGGTTCGTTTTCTAAATAGAAGCTCCACCAGAATGTATTGTTTGGAGTTAATCCTGCCTGAATCATAACATCGCGGAGCAATTCGCGATTGTTTCTTTGTTCATCTGAAAGATTCGTATAATTAAAATTGGATTTTTCATCAATGAATTGATATTTTGTACCCATATCCAACACTAGTCCATTTTTGTCAATGATAGTTAGATCAACTGCACTTCCCCTGGAATATGCTGATTTGCTTTCAAAAAACATGTCTAGCATATCTTCTTTATCTATATTTGGATAATAGTATTCTTTCATATCATCATCACTATCGTCTGCTAGCCAATCTACTATTGCGTTTGTCGTGGTTTGAGGACGATATGAATCATAAATAAGTAGTCTTAGGTTCTGATCTTTAAGAAGTTGTGACGCCTTATCAATTGCCTTCGTCAACTTAATTGATGATATTCCTACTGCTGCGTAGTATTCGTTTGCTATTCGTCCCAGAATATTATCTTCTCCTGCAAAACGAATATCAAACTTTACTTCTGGAGCATAATCTTTAATATAACAAAAGCCATCAGGTAATGGATCAATATACTTTATCTGTAATAAAAGGGCGTTTGCGTCTTCTCGAAGCCATTTAAGTACTGTTTCGATTGTTGCATCTGTCATTGCCGTACAACCACCCGTACTTGTCTCTTCGTTTTTCCATACATGCAAAAAGATTGCACTGCCGTCACCTTTTATATTATCTGGATTATAAAGAACTTCTAGGGCTCTCCTGTACTCTGGAATATATAATTTTGCTGCAATTTCCCAATCTTTTATTATTTCATCTATATCTACATGAAGATTGTAATATTGTGAGATTGAGTCCTCGACCCAATAATCTGTTTGTGTAGTTTCACGCCATGGCCATGTACTACCCTCAGGTGCACCTCCATACCCAAATGCACTACCCAACTCATACACACCTGTTGGGGATTTCCCGTCGCCCTCTTTTTCTTTACCTAAACCATTTCTTCCGATGTTACATTCAAATGGACCGAACATAACCTTCCATCCCGACTCCATTGCCTCGACACAATACAATTTCTGTGTACCGTTATATACCGTTACAAGAATTACTTGTCCTGACGTATTTGGAATATAGTCTTCTAGCAAAGCGTTTAATGAATTTGTCGGAACTTCTATTGCGGGTGTACGAAGATATTGAAAAGGCGTTGGTGTAGATGCTGTAATTTTTATCGGAGTACCTTTAGGATTAGGAGTTGGTGTCGGTGTATAAGATGTAAGAATACTATTTCCCTCTCCGAATAATGAACAGCTTGACATCATAAGCACTGCTATTATGCTTAGCAAAAAAACTAGATTTATTTTTCTTCTTGTCATATTTCAATCCTTAGTCAACGAAGTATATTGTATCAAATTTGTATGGTATAAGTAAACACCAAGCTAAATATTAAAGAAGAATAATCCTAACATGATATCTCAATTGTGCTATAATATTGAGAATAAATGAATTAGGAGTAATACAAAACTAATGATAGACTACCACTTACATACCTCTTTTTCAAAAGATTGTAGTACAGGTATAATGGATGTTTGTGACGCTGCAAAAAAAGCGCAACTAAAATATATTGCTATTACAGATCATATTGATGTATATCATAATCCTGAGTTGGTAGCTTGGGATATCAACGATGTTCATTCACCCACTGGTTATATTAACTCCATTAAAATGGCACAAGAAAAGTATCCTGAAATTGATATCACATTTGGGCTCGAAACCGGATATACTGAGTCAGGCTATGATATGGTTGCAAACAAAGTGAAAGATATTAATCCTGATTTCGTTATAGGATCTGTTCATTTTGTTGATGGGCTGGATCTATATTATGAAGAATACTACCAAGATAAGACAAAAGAACAAGCGTATAATAGATATCTTGAGCATGTCTATAAATCAATCGAACCTCTGTCAAAATATGCACAAATCATTGGACATATCGGATATGTATGTAAAGCTTTTGAATTACCCTATGAAAATGTAAATATGAAATATAGTGAGTATAGTATTGTCCTTGATGATATTTTAGAATGTATTATTGAAAATAATATGGGAATAGAAATCAACACATCCGGATTATTGTCTAGAGCAAAAACAACAATACCTGATTATGATGTGATTTTAAGGTATAGAAAACTGGGAGGTGAAATACTCACAGTTGGCTCTGATGCACATGTCCCAGAGAATGTTGGTAGTAATGTTGGTTTTGCGTTTGAGCTTGCACGAAATGCTGGATTTAAATATATAACAACATATAAGAATAAAGAGCCTTTGTTTATTCATATATAAAAAATATTTAAGCACTTGTTTAGAAGGGAATAACTATGAAAAAAATCATAATCATTGTTATAGTTTGTATATTGTTAGCAGGATACTACTTGTTAGTTGATAACAAAAGTGATATAGACAACCCACCAGACTCAACACAAATAGATCAAACCGTACAAGACAACACTGCTCCCTCATTAGCACAAAAAGACTTTAGTGACATGGGTTTTTTTGATGATGGATATGAAATAGTTGAGTATATTAGAACATCAGACGGAGATACTGCGTCCTTTATAGTCGACAGGCTCAATGTGAAAGTAAGATTTCTAGCCATTGATACGCCTGAGACTGCAAAAGAAAATGCAGAAGCAGAGCGATGGGCTGAAGAAGCAAAAGAATATACACGAGAAATTCTGGAAAATGCAGATCTAATCATCCTTGAAAAGGATAGAAAAGATGATTCATATGATAAATATGACCGTCTACTTGCATGGGTTTGGGTTGATGGAGAATTGCTTAATTATAAGTTGGTAGAAATGAGTCTTGCAACAACCCGATATTTAAGAGACTATCATAATCATTACAGCGCTTTATTGGATATTGAAAAAGAAGCAAAAAAAACAGAACTTGGAATATGGAGCGAATAACCCCCATAACAAAGCTACATATATTACGATAGAGATAGACAACTAATAATGACAAAGGTTGTCTTTATTCTTGTATATAGT
>JAGLOK010000013.1 GCA_023139005.1 Clostridiales bacterium
AAACCTTCAGCTATTTTAAAATGTTCTTTTAAGTTTTCATCAAATAATACTCCTTCAGCATCTCTTAGCATACGACCTGTCAGGTCAACTATACCTTGCCTTAGCAGAGTTGCTGTGATGTCCAACACACCTGAACCACAAATGCCAAGAGGAGGTTTGTTTGATATAGTTTTGTAAGAATACTTTCCGTTTGCATAGCTAAACTCGGAAACTGCACCCGGTAGTCCACTCATTCCTGAGTGTACATTTACAGCCTCAAACGCAGGTCCAGCAGCTGTAGCACAAGAAAATAGCTTTTCAGAGTTACCAAGGGCTATTTCACCATTGGTGCCAAGATCGATTAGTATGGAGTACTCATCATCCTTCATTAAATCACATACCGCTGCACCAACTAGGACGTCAGAGCCAACATATGAAGCCAATCCTTCAATTACTGTGATATCACAATCCTCATCAATTGACAAATCAGAACACGGGAGTGTAACTCTTTCAAGTGATACTGGCGTATATGGAGCAGCTCCTAGACCCTTTGTTTCATGGCCTAGAAGTATATGTGTCATAATTGTGTTTCCTACTGCTGTGATATTCTCAATTTTTGAAACATCATTTTTGGCTTTTAGTGTTTTTATCATTTCAGATAATTGACCTACTATGGATTGATTTAGCTGTTCCTTTCCATTCTCGTCTGACATCTCATGAAGTATACGAGAGGCAACGTCTGCACCAAAACTTCGTTGATTGTTTGTAGAAGCAACTGTATCTATAATATTACCATCATCAGCATCAATTAGATGACAAACAATTGTAGTTGTTCCGATGTCTACTGCTATCGCATGCTTATATACTTCTGTATCACCACTTTTTTCATCGCTCAATATTTGCATTTCTTCATGTTCTATGAATAATTCAAGTGGATGTGCTACTTTTACTTGACAAGTTAGCCTATATCCATCTTCAATTTGTTTTTTAGACAATTGAGTAATATCATTCTCTGTAGCTTTGGGAATAAGTTTTACAAACTTTGCATCACATGAACCACATGTACCTCTTCCGTTACAGGGAAGGTCAATATATATTTTGTTATCCTTAAGCAAATCAACAAGTTTTTCACCAATTGGTGATTTTATAGTAGTTTGAGTGCCTGAATGGTAAACTTTTATTTCTACTTCACGATTATCTCTCATCATACAATCTTTCCTAGAACAATTTTTGCAGCTTCTTGATACACAGCTAACATCGATTTCTTTCCCAATGCCATACACAACAGACACACTTTTTGCAGGAATCATTAGAAAGCTGTCTGATAATTTAAGATCGATTGATTTTAAATTAAGGTTATTGAAAATCACTTTTTGGTTTTCTAAGTCAAAATCTTGTGAGCCAGGTGAGAAACCTTCGGTAATCCCCATGCCATCATCTAATATTTTAATGAACTCATGCCACATATTCTTTGAATAGTTTGCAACTAACCCTGTGCCTGCAGCATCAAGCATCATACCATTTATATAATCATCTGAACTAAATGCCTCTTTTATAGCATTATCTATCTTGTGCCCTACTGTCATTACTGCAAGTAGTAAATGAGTACAATTTTTTGTAGCAGTTGCAAGTGATTTGCATGAGAGCACATCATTGTTTTCAAGAATAACATTATTATCTGTAATTTTCTTTATCTTAACTATCTTATAAGAGTAGTTTGGTTCAGCTATCTTATTTGCTATATCAGCTATAGTTTTAGCTTGAGAAAGTATTGCTTCATTTGCAGAAGTGTTGTCATATCCTATTGCCATTATAATGTCATTTGTGTTTATTTTTGCGTTCATATTACATCCTAATAATAGAAATATTCTTTCATATTAATATTTTATAACAAATTTGCGATTTTTCAATACATTTTGGTACTTATTATACCACATCCTTATAACATGTCATATAAGTACTAAAAAAATATGTAAGTTACTATTTTAAATATTTTTTTTTTGTTATTGTCAGCTTAGCAAAACATTAAATCTTGGAGGAACAATACTATGACAGGTAAAGAACGTGTTTCTAAAATAATGAATCACGAAAAAATCGACAAGCCGGCTTGGATACCATTTACAGGAGTTCATGCAGGTTCACTAAAAGGCTATAGTGCGCAAGAGGTTTTAACAGATAGCAGTAAATTAACTGAATCATTGATTGAAGCACATAAACTTTATCAACCTGACGGTATGCCAGTAATTTTTGATCTACAAATAGAGGCAGAAATACTAGGTTGCAAACTATTGTGGGCTGAAAAAGCACCGCCTTCTGTAACTACACATCCATGTAGTTCAGATAAAGAAATTTTGAAAATAGATATTACAAAAGAATCAGGCAGAATACCCATGGTGCTTGAAACCTTAGAAAATCTAAAAGAAAAGGCAAAAGATACTTCGCTGTTTGGAATTATTTGTGGACCTTTCACGCTAGCTTCTCACTTAAGAGGAAATGATATCTTCATGGACATGTTTGACGATCCTGATTATATACATCAACTTATGGCATATACGACTAAAGTTGCAAAGCAGATGACAAAAATATATATTGATGCAGGTTTTGATGTTATAAGTGTTGTTGATCCTCTTGTTTCACAAATCTCATCTGAACATTTCGAAGAGTTTCTAAGTATTTATTTCACTGAATTATTTGATTTTATCCGTGAAAATAATAAACCATCTGGATTTTTTGTTTGTGGTAATGCTACTCGTAATATTGAAGTTATGTGTAAAACTAAACCTAATTCTATCTTCATGGATGAAAATATAGATATGGTTGCAGCAAAAGTAATAACTGATAAATATAATGTAGCAGTAGGTGGTAACATTCCACTTACCTCGGTAATGTTATTTGGTACACAACAAGATAATATGCAATTCGTTGTTGGACTTTTGGACAAACTAGAAAACAAGCAAAATTTATTTATTTCTCCAGGTTGTGATATGCCATATGAAACTCCAGCAGAAAATATTATTGCTGTACGTCAAGCAATATACGAGACTGAATCTGTTCGTGAAATCATAGCAAACTATGAAGCAGTAGATGATGGTATTGAAGTAGAATTACCTGATTATGCAAATCTTAAAAAGCCGTTGGTAGAAGTATTTACACTTGACTCAGCAACCTGCGCAGCATGTACCTATATGATGGGCGCCGGACTTGCAGCAAAAGAAATTTATGGTGATAAAATCGATATAGAAGAATACAAGATCATCTACAAAGAAAATATCGCAAGAATTAAGAAAGTAGGCGTTACAAACTTACCTTGCGTATACATTAACGGTGAATTGCAATTCTCATCAATCATCCCTTCACCTGAAGAGCTAAAGGTTGCAATCGATAATTATATCTAAGCAACAAAGATGATAAAAGGTACTTGCTAAAATGTAAGTACCTTAATCATATACACAGACACAAGGAGTGAGGAACATGAAAAACATTTACCTGGTAACAGGCTTTTTGGGAGCAGGAAAAACCTCTTTTGTAAATAACTTTTTGAAAAACTACAATAAAAAAGTTGCAGTTATCGTCAATGAGTTTGGTGAAATAAACATTGATTCAAAGATAATACATAGCAAAGAAAATATCAGGATTCATGAAATAAACAACGGATCAATTTTTTGTTGCTGTCGTATGTTGGAGTTTGCAAATGCATTAGTTGAAATGGCAAAGCTTGATATTGAAACAATAGTAGTTGAAGCAAGTGGACTTGCAGATCCTGCAAACCTTGAAGATATTATTTCTGGTGCAAACGCAAGATGCGATAATGAATATAGTTTTATGGGAAGCCTATGTCTAGTTGATGCAAGAAATTATTTAAAGCTTTCAACAGCACTGCCGGCTTTGGTATCTCAAGTACAAAATAGCAATTATTTACTGATTAATAAAAGTGATTTGGTTGATGAAAAACAAATAGTATTACTTGAAAAAGAATTGAAAGAAAAAAATCCTAAAGCTCAGATTATAAAAACTACTTATGGAAGATTTGATGAATTACCTCATGAGATAAAGGAGCTAAAACCTTCCAGTCCATCGCTAAACACACCAATGGCTAGACCTGATACAAAAGTGATCCATCCAAAACCGCTGAATCAGAAAAGATTGGATAGACTTATAAATAAGATATCAAAAAAAGCATACCGTGCAAAAGGATTTGTAACGCTTGATGGTAAGAAGAAATATATAGATATTGTTGGAGATCAACTAACACTTAGTGATATTGACGAAGCGCATAGAGATGAGATTGTATTGCTCAACATAAAGTGATATATGGACAATCTAATAATATTGTACTAGACAAAGAATCAATAAAAAACAATACGAAAGAGTTCAACAGAGCTCTTTTTTAATTGTGTAACCTTGATATTTTATGATAAAATGATGTTGAAATATTTAGGTGTATTAAAATAATTATATAAACGGAGAATAAATGTTTACAAATCATAAAGATACTGTAGGAAAAAAGATGGCTGAAGGTGTATACCTTAGGGTGTTGTCACATGGTGGGAAACTCATGATGACGGAAGTACAGTTTGATAAGGGAGGGGTGGGAGCTGCCCATATGCATCCCCATGAACAAATTAGCTATATAATTGAAGGTAAAATCAAGTTTACAATAGGAGAAGAAATATCTGTTGTATCAACCGGTGATAGTTGTTATATTCCATCGAACGTAGAACATGGAGTAATTGCACTTACAGATGCAAAACTAGTTGATGTATTTTCACCGCAACGCGAGGAATTTCTAGTACAACAGTAGATTGAATAATCGATATACAGATAGGAATCAAAGTATGAAATATATAATAGCATTAGATCAAGGAACAACAAGTAGTAGAGCGATTTTATTTAATGAAAAAGGAAAGGCACTACTATCAGAAAACCAAGAGTTTGAGCAGATTTATCCAAAACCGGGTTGGGTAGAGCATAATCCAATGGATATATTGAACTCACAGCTTGATGTCATGCATAGAGCTGTTGCAAAAAGCGGAATAGATGTATGTGACATAGTAGCAGCAGGTATTACAAATCAGAGAGAAACTGCAATAGTGTGGGATAAAAACACCGGCATACCAATCTACAATGCAATTGTCTGGCAATGTAGAAGGACAGCTTCAATTTGTGAGAGACTTGAAAAAGAAAAACTTACAGCATATATTAAGGAAACAACAGGGCTTGTATTGGATGCATATTTTTCAGGAACCAAAATTAGTTGGATACTTGAAAACGTTGAAGGAGCAAGACAAAAAGCAGATAATGAGGACTTGCTTTTTGGTACAGTAGATACATGGCTTATTTGGAATCTCACTGGTGGCAAGGTTCATGCTACAGACTATACAAATGCATCACGAACTATGCTTTTTGATATAAAAAAACTATGTTGGGACAAAAAGCTTCTAGAAGCTTTAGATATACCCATTTTAATGATGCCACAAGTTAAGAATACTGTTGATGACTTTGGAATAATATCAAATGATGTAATAGGCGGGAGTATCCCAATTACGGGAGTAGCGGGAGACCAACATGCAGCCCTTTTTGGACAAACCTGTTTTAAAAAAGGTATGGTGAAAAACACATATGGGACAGGTTGCTTTATGTTGATGAACACAGGAGATAAAGCAATTTCTTCAAATAATAATTTGTTGTCGACGATTGCATGGGGAATAGATGGCAAAATCATATATGCACTTGAGGGTTCT
>JAGLOK010000130.1 GCA_023139005.1 Clostridiales bacterium
AGGAAGTTATAAAGCGTGAAGGCATAACTATATATCTTGGTAGTGATGATGAAACAAATTCAACATCACTAGGTGGTATTGATATGTACCCTGATATATTGGAGCAAATAAAAAACATAAGTAATATAAATAACCATCCATATGAGTTTTATCAAAAAATTGGGTTTAAAATCGTAGGTATTTGCCCTGATGCAAATGGTTTTGGAAAGCCTGATATTTATATGGCAAAAAGAGTTGGCAAAATCACGTAAACTATTGTATGCTACATAAGGGATTCCATTACTTCAACAGGAGCACTTCATGATAACCAAGCACATATATGACATGTATGTCGATCTTCTGCAACGTGAGTTGGTGCCAGCTCTCGGGTGCACCGAGCCAATCGCTATCGCATACGCAAGCGCAAAGGCACGAGAGGTGCTGGGAGAATTTCCTGATACCATTAATGTGGAATGCAGTGGAAATATCATAAAGAATGTAAAAGGCGTAGTTGTTCCGACCACCGGGAATCTTCGTGGCGTGGACACCAGTGCCATTATAGGTGCTGTCGGAGGGAATAGTGACCTCAAGCTGGAAGTTTTATCGGAAATAACACCGGCGCATGTGGAAAAAACCAAAGCACTTTTAGATAAAAACATGTGCTGTGTAGACTTGAAAAGAAATGTATCCAATCTATACATTCGAGTACGCGCAGAAAAAGGCAATGATTATGCAGAAGTGGAAATCGTTGACCAACATACCAACATTGTACGTATCGAGAAAAACGGTGAAATACTCTTCGTATCACAAGAAGTGGACAATCAATACAAAAAAGTTGATAAACAAAGCCTAAGCGTTGAAAACATCTACGATTTTGCAAACGCGGTCGTAATTGATGACGTTAAAGAACCCATAGAAAGACAAATTAAATACAACACGGATATCGCCAATGAAGGTATATTGCACAATTATGGTGTCAATGTAGGCAAAGTACTGATGCGTCACAACAAGGATGATATCAAGAACATTGCAAAAGCATATGCAGCAGCCGGTAGCGATGCACGTATGGCGGGCTCTATCCTACCTGTGATTATTAACTCAGGAAGCGGTAATCAGGGAATGGCAGTATCGTTGCCTGTAATTAAATATGCAGAACATCTAAAGGTATCGCATGAAAAATTAATTCGCGCACTAGTATTTAGCAACTTACTTTCCCTCTACCAGAAGTCGGGTATTGGGAATTTATCTGCCTATTGCGGTGCAGTCAGTGCAGCATGCGGCGCCGGTGCTGGGATATCGTATCTGTATGATTTGCCATTGGATGATATCAAAAAGACCATCAAAAACACATTAGGTAACGTTGCGGGTATCGTATGCGATGGTGCAAAGTCTTCGTGCGCTGCAAAGGTAGCCTCAGCAGTAGATGCGGCGATTTTCGCACATGAAATGGCATCATGCGGAGAAAGCTTTGGAAGTGGTGAGGGACTCAATCTGGAGGATGTGGATGAGACTATCGCCAATGTATCCCATCTTGCAAAAAAGGGAATGAAAGAAACCGATATTGAGATATTGGAAATGATGATCAAGAAGAAGGACAATTGATTTTTCATAACACACATTGCTAATTTATGTCAATATGATATAATCTATAGGATTCAATTTATAAGGAGAGTAATATGAAAATTCTAGTTACCGGTGGTGCCGGATATATAGGCTCAACGACATGTCTAGCACTCACAGAGGGTGGACATGAAGTGGTTATCATTGATAGTCTGGTTAATGGACGCGAGGAATACACCAAAGGATACAGCTTCTATCACGGCGATATTGCAGATGCACAAGTTTTGGATATCATATTCAAAGATCATCCGGATATTGAATGTTGTATTCATTTTGCAGCGCTTATAGTATTACCGGAGTCTGTTTCTAATCCATATAAGTA
>JAGLOK010000131.1 GCA_023139005.1 Clostridiales bacterium
CAGTATTGTATTGCTAGCAGTTGCAGTTTCTGTTGGGCTGGTTATATCAGCGATTATGGCAGTGTATGTCATTGTGAACCTTAACAAAATACTTAATAACTTAACAGCAGAGTTATCGAGTTCTTCAAAGTCTGTTTCATCTGCATCGGTGCAACTTGCAAGCGCAGGTCAACAGCTATCAGAAGGTTCAACAGAACAGGCGGCATCGATTGAAGAAACATCTGCTACGATGGATCAAACATCATCTATGGTAAAACAAAATGCAGAAAACACAAGACAAGCAAACAACCTATCAAAAGAGGCTAGTGAAGCTGCGGCAATAGGTTCATCGAAAATGAAGGATATGACTTCTTCGATGGAAGAGCTTAAAAAATCTAGCAGTGATATATCAAAGATTATTAAGGTAATTGATGATATTGCTTTTCAAACAAATATGTTGGCACTAAATGCGGCAGTTGAAGCAGCAAGAGCCGGAGAAGCAGGACAGGGATTTGCAGTGGTTGCAGAGGAAGTACGAAACCTTGCACACAAGAGTGCACAAGCAGCAAAGGACACTGCTGAAATCATCGATAGAAATATTGAGCTTTCAGATACCGGAGTGAGCATTAGTGCAGATGTTAGCACAGCGCTTCAGGAAATTATGCTAAAATCACAGAATGTGAATCAGCTGATGGGTGAAATATCAGCAGCAAGTGATGAACAATCTAAAGGAACACAACAAGTAACTGAGGCAATCAGCCAAATGGAAGTTGTAGTACAAAGCACTGCAGCAACCGCAGAAGAAAGTGCCGCATCCGCAGAAGAACTACAATCACAAGCAAAGGCTCTAGAAAAAGTTGTGTATTCACTCAACAAATTGGTAAATGGTGCGAAAAAACAGATCAAAAAAACAAAGAATACCAAGCAAATTGAGCAAAGAAAGCCGACTGCAATTGCGAGTGCACCTCACAAAACAACAACGAAACAACAAAAGCATATCATGACACCGGATGATGTTATCCCCTTGGATGATGATAATGATTTTTAATCATTAAATGTAAGAAAAAAACCTCTCTTTTACTGGTAGAAGAGAGGTTTTTTGACTATAATATAAAGAAAACAAAGGAACGATATGAAACTTGATGATAATATAATATTCTTTGGAACTAAAGATCTGAAAAAAGTACATGATTTTTATGGAGAACTTCTCGGCTTAAGCATATATATGGAGAAAGATGTTTGTAGACTTTATCATTTGCCAGGGGGTGGAAAACTCGGATTTTGCTCTCATATGGAATTTGCAGGAACAAAACTACTCATTACATTAGTAACCGATGACGTAGATGAAATATATGACTTGTTTAGAAAAAATGGCATTGAATGTGACGCAGCTCCACGTGTCAATCAACGATTCAATCTGTATCATTTTTTTGCAACAGACTATGATGGGTATAAAGTTGAAATACAAAAATTTCTATAGATAAGTGAATAAACAAAACACGAAAGATAATGTAATAGTAAAATTACAACATTATTATGATAAACATAACATTTTTATAGACAAATACGCTGAAAAAATCATATAATTCAATTGTGTTGTAATATATAATTATTTGTAGTGACAAATAATTAGGATTGAGGATAAAGTATATACTAATACAACAATGGATCAGTATATACTGATGATGCAGAGGAGATAAAAAAATGGCTACAGGCAAAGAACTTGTTAATAAGACACTGGAATTTAGAAACCCAGAGCGTGTTCCCAGAGATCACTGGACCCTACCATGGGCAAGTGCCCGATATCCCGATGAAATAAAAAAGATGCGTGAAGAATATTTCACAGATATGAAAACATGTCCGGGATTTCAAAAAGTGATGCCAAAGACAAGCGGAGAACAATATGGTGTCGGTGAATATACAGATGATTGGGGATGTTCATTTATCAATGTACAGCAGGGCGTTATCGGCGAAGTAAAAAACCCGATCGTAGCAAAAGATGATGAAAATTGGGATGATATCAGTAAGATTCATATTCCCAGAGAATTGCTGGATATAGATAAAGAGAAAATCAACCAATTTTGCAAAGAAAACAGTGACAAATTCATTCTTTCCAGCGCATTACCCAGACCATTTGAACGCCTGCAATTTTTGCGTGGCACAGAAAACCTATATATTGATCTGATGCTAAAGCCACAGAAGATGTTGGACTTCATACAAGAGATGCACGCGTTTTATTGTGAACTGCTTGAAGCGTGGTGTGATACTGATGTTGATGCAGTGTTTTTCATGGATGACTGGGGCGCACAGAGTAGTCTACTCATCAATCCAACAATATGGGTTGAAATGTTTAAACCACTATATAAAGATTATATCGATATAGCACATAAACATGGTAAAAAAGCATTTATGCACTCGGATGGTCATATATTAGCAATTATACCCCATTTAATAGACCTGGGACTGGATGCATTGAACTCCCAATTGTTTTGCATGGGTGTTGAGAATTTAGCACAGTTTAAAGGTAAAATAACATTCTGGGGAGAGATTGACCGACAACATATCTTGGTTACTGGATCGCAGCAGGATGTTAAGGATGCAGTGAATCTTGTAAAAGATACACTATGGGACAATGGCGGATGTATCGCACAATGCGAATTTGGACCCGGAGCAAAGCCCGAAAATGTAAACCAAGTATATGAAGCATGGAACAATATTAAACTATAAATGCAAAAGTAAAAATTATCTACTAATAATATAGTAAAGAAGAGGAGAATGATCATGTACAATGGTATTGGCTCAAGCTTGTCAGACATATTCAGACTGTCTGATGCACAATCTCGTTCTATATCTCCGGAAAACTTAACTGGGGAAAAAGCCGGTGGTGCAACACTTGAAGTAGAAGATGGTACAGCAGCTCACGCAGCACGTGATCTAGGAAAGGGATGGAAGGTTAATCCCTTTATGAGAATACCGGAAGAATCCACAATGGTAATAGCAGACATCGAGGGACCTGGCTGCATACAATCCATTTGGATGACACCATCCAGAAGCTGGCGCAACCTAATCTTGAGAATCTACTGGGATGGCGAAAAAGAGCCTTCCGTGGAATGTCCGATTGGTGACTTTTTCGCATGTGGATGGGACCAATATGCTCAAGTCAACTCTATACCTATTTGTGTTAATCCAGGCAGTGCATTGAACAGCTATTGGCAGATGCCATTTAGAAAAAGATGCAAAATCACTATCGAAAATAGAAACAGTAAGTATAATGTTATCTACTATCAGATAAACTATTGCCTAACTGATATTCCAGATGATGCTGCATATTTTCACGCACAGTTCAGAAGAGTCAATCCACAACCATATAAAGAAGTATTCACGATATTAGATGGCGTTAAAGGAAAAGGTCACTATGTGGGTACCTACATGTGCTGGGGCTGTAATAATACAGGCTGGTGGGGAGAAGGCGAAATTAAATTCTACATCGACGAGGATGAAGAATATCCAACGATATGCGGAACAGGCTTGGAAGACTACTTTGGTGGATCATATAATTTTGAAAGTCCAAAGACGGGAACATATGAGGAATATTCTACACCGTATATGGGAATGCCTCAAGTTATACGACCGGACAATGCATACAAATCTCAGTTGCGGTTTGGGCTCTACCGTTGGCACCTACCGGATCCAATACGTTTTGAAAAGGAACTAAAGGTAACCATACAGGCATTGGGATGGAGAAGTGAAGGTAGATATTTACCGTTACAGGACGATATATCATCAGTTGCTATTTGGTATCAAACACTACCACATGGCGAGTTTCCAGAATTACCTGACAAAGATTATTTGGAAATCATATAAAAACCAAACCCTACTGGAGGATATATAAATGACAAAGCGTGAGAACATAACTCGAGCAGCAGCATGTAATCATCCTGAGTATATACCATGTGACATACCTTGTGATATTGATTGGCTTACAGAAGATAATCCTGAAAAGATACAACAGATTATTGAAATGAAAAAACCATTCGAACACTATGTTGGAGGGATACTCAAAACGGAATCTCCGGAAAATATGCCACCAAAACATCTGAATCCACAACATTGGTATGATTCATGGATGACAGAATGGGAAGATGACGGCCATGGAGCAAAAGCTTGTGGATATCCACTTGTAGATGGCTATGATAAGCTTGAATCATACAAATTCCCAAATAGTGAAATTGGAAAAATAAAACTCAGGATTCAAGAAGGATATACTCGTGAAGAGATTTATCTCAGAGGTGGAGTATGGTTTACACTTTTTGAAAGATTGTGGATGCTCAGAGACTTTACAAATATGCTGACTGATCCATATCTATACCCAAATGATTTCAAGTATCTTAGAGACAAGGTCGTAGATTTTAATATTTCACGCATCAATCAACAATTGGCAGTCGGTGCTGATGGAATGTTTTTTTCTGATGACTGGGGATCACAAAGAGGACTCATGATGAATCCTGACGATTGGCGAAAGTACTACAAACCATCCTATGAAAAAATGTTTCGTCCCATACGAGATGCAGGTAAACAAGTATGGTTTCACTCTTGTGGAGATGTAAAAGACATCATAGGAGACCTGATTGATGTTGGAGTCAATGTACTAAACCCTGTGCAGCCTCAAGCTATGGATGTAGATTACCTTGCAAAAGAGTTTGAAGGAAAGGTTTGCTTTTATGGTGGTGTAGATGTACAAGGAACAATGATTCACAGCTCGCCACAAGATGTAAAAGATGAAGCGATGCACTTAGTTGATATCTTTGGAAGCAAATCCGGTGGATACATGCTATCAACTAGCCATTCAATTATGCCTGAAACACCACTAGATAACGTTATCGCTTTATATGAAGTCGCCCTTGAAGTAATAAATCAAAAATAAAGAGGATTATGATATGAATACTCTCGAGAAACTAAATATTTTATGTGAAAAAAACTCCATCGACTTAAAAAAAGATTTTAGACTACATACTAATGTAAAAATAACAAATGCCTATCGATTACTATTGCAACTGTATTATGCAATGAGTATATCCAAAGTAAACAATGGCAAATACGATGACCTGCTTGATTATGTTGTTGAAAATGTAAGTCAATACTATAACAAGCAAGGTGCATTTCCACTAGAGTTTGTAAATGAAACAGAGAAATCACTGAACGCAATGCAAGAAGATGCGAAGTCTTACAAGTATATTTGCATCGGTCATGCACATATTGACATGAACTGGTTATGGGGCATCAACGAAACAGTATCGATTACACATGATACCTTCCGCACTGTGCTGGACCTTATGAATCAATATCCAGAGTTTACATTTGCACAATCACAAGCATCGGTGTATCACATCATGGAGCAATATTTCCCTGAAATGATAGATGAAGTGAAGCAAAGAGTCAAAGAGGGTAGATGGGAAGTTACTGCATCAACATGGGTAGAGGCTGACAGAAATATGCCCAATGCAGAAAGTATTGCAAGGCAGTTGTTATATGCAAAAAAATATTTGTCAGAATTGCTGGACATTGACCCTAAAAGCTTAAATGTAGACTTTGAACCGGATACTTTTGGACACAACGCTAATACTCCTGAGATCCTTAGTCAAGGTGGTGTCAAGTACTACTACCACTGTAGGGGATATGAAGAAGAAACTCTATATCGCTGGCAGTCTAAATCGGGACAGAAGATAACTTCATTTTGTGAACCCATATGGTACAATCACACAATTACAGGTCAAAGAGCGTTGATGTTGGCAGAATTTTGTGAAAAAAACAATATGGATTCATTACTATGTGTTTATGGTGTCGGAGACCATGGCGGTGGACCGACTCGTCGCGACATTGAGAGAATAATCAAGATGAACACTTGGCCTATTTTCCCTGAATGGAAGTTTGGTACATTTGCAGACTTTTATGCACTCACAGACGAAGTGTCAGATACATTGCCTGTAGTTGACTCTGAATTAAACTTTGTTTTTACAGGATGCTACACCAGTCAAAGTTTAATAAAGAAAAATAATAAGAAAAACGAACAAGACCTTAAAATAACTGAAATGTGGAATACAATCGCAAAAAATGCTATTGGAGCACCATATACTAATAAAGGTTATGAAGAAAATTGGCGTATGGTGATGTTTAACCAGTTCCATGATATTTTACCAGGATCGGGTATCGCTGCAACACGTCATCACGCATCATCACTAGCACAACAAGTACGTGGATTCACCGAAATCAGTACTAACAGAAATTTAAGGGCTTTGTCGGATAATATAAATACAAAGAACTTAGTAAACGAACAAGACCTAACAGAAACTATTTCAGAGGGTGCAGGAAGCGGATTTGGTTTAAATGCAAAAAGTGGTGTTCAATACTCAAGACATTCAGGCATCGAGAGAATCTTCACTGTGTTTAATTCATTGCCATATCAGAGAAAGGAACCTGTGGAAATCACACTATGGGACTGGTGGGGTGATCAGGAGAGAATATACTTTGAAGATAGTGATGGTAACATGATCAAACATCAGTTGGTTGTCATTGGTAAATCTATTTATTGGGGACATTTCTATCATACCTATTTGGTAGAAGTGGATGTATCTGCAACGGGATATAATACAATAATTGCAAAACAGCACGATGAAGTAATGTTACCAACAGTGAGCTTCCCGCAACGAAGAGTGAATAAACATGAACCGATGGTGCTGGAAAATGAAAATATCAAAGCAATATTTGATAACAAAGCAAGAATTGTTTCATTGATCGACAAATCGACAGGAGTTGACTTTGCAGATGATCAAGTAATTGGTCTATTTCGGATGATTACTGAAGATCCTTCCAGAGGTGAGACGGCTTGGGTAGTTGGAAGATATATGGATATAAACGACCTTGAGGATAATGTGAAAGTTACTGAAGTAAAAACAGAGAATGTTGAACTACGACAGAGTATTAGCTTTAGTATGGATGTTGGGGAATCTTCATCGCTTATGGTTTCGGCATCATTAGATAATGAAAGTCATCGAATAGACTTTAACGTGCAATGCAGATGGACTGAAATTGGTACAAAAGAGGACGGCGTTCCACAGCTTCAAATTAATGTACCGGTTGCGTATGAATGTGATGACTTCACATACGATATCCCACTTGGATATGAATACCGCAAGTGAATGTCTATGGATGTTCCAGCGCAAAGCTTTGCTCTTGCAAATAATAAAGACGGAAAATCTCTAGTACTCGTGAGCGACTGTAAATATGGGTACAGAGGAGATGAAAAAGGATTGGTTATTGATCTGATTCGATCAACTTTTGGTCCTGATCCATTCCCAGAAGTTGCAGACCATCAGTTCATGGTATCTCTGGCTATCGTGGATGATGAACTAGATGCAAAAAAACAATCGCAATCTCTTTGTGAACCATTCGTAAGTGTATCAGCTACCAGCCATGAGGGCACTTTGCCTACAGAAGGTGCTTTTGTTGAAGTATTATCTGGTAATATAGTAATAGATGCATATAAAGTATCAGAAAACGATAAGAACAAGATGGTACTTCGTTTATATAGCATTGATCTAGACAAGAGCAAAGTGCAAATAAAAATGCAAAAACCAATCAAACAAGCATATTTTGTGAATATCTTAGAAGAACTGATAGAAGGTAAAGTTGCAGCAGATAAGGATATAATTAGTTTTGACTTAGAGATCAACAAAACATATTCGATAATGATTGAATTTGCTTAATAGTTAAATAAATTGCATTAAAAAAAATGAATATGTATAAAGGAACAGTCTAGTCACATGACTAGACTGTTGGTATAGTTTTCTTTTCTACGTATGCTGCGCGATAGCTTCTAGGAGCTAATCCATAATATTGCTTGAACTTCTTTGAAAAATAATGTGGGGTATAATAGCCACATGCAAGAGCTACCTGCTCTATATTTAGACCTGATGTTTCTATCATGTTCTTTGCAAGAACCATTCTCTGCTGTGTAATATAATCAAGTACAGTGATTCCTGTATCATTTTTAAAGATGTGACTCAGATAAGATTTGCTGAGTGTTGTATAGTCAGATAATCGGGTTAATGAGAGATCGTTTGCAAGATTTTCTCCGATATACCTTTTGATATTATAAATAATATCATCAACCTTACGATCATTTTGATTCTTTTTAAGCTCTAACACATGATATGTTGCTTGAGTTAACCATGTTTCATAATCATAAATATCTGAAAAACGTTCTTGCATGTAGTGGAAAGTCAAATCAATATCCGATTCGCCGACATAGTATTCTTTTGAATAATTGGATAAAAGCATTGTCATGCTTTGCAAACATTCATATCTTTGATTCAATTGGTAATCAGCTGTAGTTAAATACTCTATGAATGAGTGGATATGTACTTGAGCTGCGTCGTTGTTATCTGAAATCAATGATTGAGAGTACTTTACATATATCTTTTCTAAAGGACTCAAGTCAGCTTTTTCGTTGTAGACAAAGTCAGTGTAGTCAAACATATTTTGTCTTGGCATGAAGAAACGATATTGATATGCAGCAGCAGCTTGCTTGTATGATGTGTTGCATTCCAATGCGGATTCGTGCCACTGTCCAATAGAGATATCTACGTCAACAGATAATGTGTTGCTAGCAAATGCAATAATCGCCCTTAGTTGATCATCAAACTCTGTATTGTTGGATATTATAAGAGACACTATAGACTGAGGTGTGAGTTGGCTTGCAACGAATACCATTTCAAAACTGTTTCGATTTTCAATGAAATCTATGAGACTGTTATTGATAATGTCCCTATCTTGTATAAGCAACTCTGTTGCATCTGTATCATTTATTGTTATTAATAGAATATTATATTTATCACCGATATTTTTTTGACCAACAAGCTTCATTCGTTTGTTGAAGTCATTCTCTGAATTTATGGTATTACCTATGATGTTCCTTAGAAGATTCTGTTTTAGATTAATTATATTATCTTCCCACTTTTTATTTAAATCAGATAGCTTGATATTGTAATTGTTCAATGCATCATCTATAATTGCATATTCATTAATTCTATTTTTATTATCTGTATTAGGTGAAAATAGATATCTGATTTTGCTTGTTAATAGCTTCAGTGGCGAATATATTTTTGATGCAAATAGTTGACCAATGAGCATGGATAAAATCATCGCAATGATACTGACTACTATTGTCGACATTGCTATCTGTCTTGAAACGGAATAAAAGTCATCAACAGGTACACTTCGAACCAGTTTCCAATGATCGCCGATTGAAACATATGAAACTGTTGTCTCGATATTATTAAGTGTCATTGTAGTGTCATTAGAAGCATCTGCTTGAAAAAAATCAAGAGACGTATATCCCTTATTGAAAATAGTACTTGGGGTCGATGTGCCATCAGAATGCGCTGCAATACTACCACTATTATCAATTAAGAATAAATCACCCTTTCCCCCAATATCAATATTTGTTAGAATATTGGTCAGATAATTTTCGTTGATATCAAACCGTATATATCCCTTAGCTTTTTCAAATGAAACGTTTGAAGGATAGGTTGTGATAAATGATATTACATTTGTGCTTGCAATTGACATATAGGATACTGAAACTTTAGGCATCCAAACCTCTGATGCTGTCATGTCAGGGATTTGGGTTACCCATATTAAATTTGACCATGAATTCGAATTTACCCTATCCAGATACTTTAGTCCTAGAATACTTGATAGAACAAGATTGTTATCTTTTGCATAGATATGTATTCCTTGATAAAGATCATTGCTTGCCCCTACTATATTAACTAACTCTTCGATTAGCGTAGGTATCCTACCCAAGTCCAGCTTCCGTTGAAACAAAATATTAAGATCCGTCTTTAAGTTGACAGCTAGAATCATTTTCTTTCTTGTTTCATCTGTAGTATTTATGATAGTTTCTTGTATAGTAGTTGAATACTGCTCCAGGAGCTGTTGGTTTAATTTAACAACTTCCTTATTGTAGTTTGATGATGATAAATAATATGAAGTAAATCCAATGGTAGCCGTGAGTATTATCGCTAAAATTACATAGGATAAAGTTAACTTTAGTAACACACTAATACCTTTTGCTTTCATAGAAAGCTTTGATATTGAAATCGCCATATATCTCCCTCGAAAAAATATAGTCTACAAATTATATGTTTGGTACAATACTGTTCAATGTACAAACATAGTTATTATGATATATTAAAAACAGTATTTTGCAAATAATATACCACAAAAGCAACATATTGTTTACAAAATGAATGATTGTTTTAATTTGTTAATACGATCATAATTGTAATGTATAGGATAAAACAAATGTGGATAGTATCACTAATTGTAGTATTGATAGAAAGGCAGAATATAACATAATAGTGTAGTGTTATTACAATTAAACCATATTACGACAAATAGACAAACATATTTAACAATAAGGCAATGAATATACAACATTACATATAAATTGTTATCAAAAAGCATGATAGTGTGCTTTACTCTGATAGGGTGTATATGATACTATTTCGTTGTAAATATGTTTGAATTGCACAAAGTTCACCCCATTATTATGTGAAAGTTGTGACTTATAAAGAAGAAGGAAGAGATATGAGCGACCAAATTATGAAAATGTCTGATGGCAGAGAAATTAAGTTAATTAAGGTTTCAAAGATTAGAAAGTTCTTTAATGACTTTAAACTCTATAAAACACATAATGCACTGGCAGTAATGTTCTTGCCAGTTATTTTATGGTTTATTATCTTTAAATACGTTCCTATGTACGGGTTGACAATGGCCTTTAAAGACTACAAGATATCATTAGGAATCATGGGGAGTCCATGGAATGGTATTGAAAACTTTGCTAAAATGTTTTCAACCAGCACTTTTGTAAGAGCAATAAGAAATACTGTTATTATTAGTTCGTTGAAGCTGGTACTGGGATTTCCGATGCCTCTGATATTTGCATTATTCTTAAATGAAATTCGTCATCTTCGATACAAGAAGATTATACAAACTATCAGTTATTTACCACATTTCTTATCATGGGTTGTTATTGCCGGATTATTTTATCAGATGTTATCCCCGACTTCGGGAATTGTAAACTATATTATTAAAGATCTTTTAGGTGGAAAAGCTATATATTTCATGGGAAGTAATGATTGGTTCCGAACTGTATTAGTTGTATCTGCTATATGGCAAGGGGTAGGTTGGAGCTCAATTTTGTATCTTGCAGCACTTGCAGGCATAAGTCCACACTTATATGAAGCTGCTGTATGTGATGGTGCAAACAGATGGCAGATGATGTGGTACATCACGCTACCGAGCTTGTTACCGACGATTTCTATACTATTTATTCTAAGAGTCGGATATTTATTAAGTGCTGGATTTGATCAGATATTTAACATGTACAATACAGCGGTATATGAAACAAGTGATATCATAGACACCTATGTATATCGATATGGCTTGGGTAAGATGAAATATGCAGCAGGTACTGCAATCGGATTGTTTAAAAATATTATTGGGTTCGCACTGGTTATCATCACGAATGCAATTAGTAAAAAAATCAGTGATAACGGAATTTGGTAATTTTACTTAGAAATATGATTTTATTACTTGTTAGTTAAATAAAAGCAGAGTATCTCGAAAGGTTTAAGGAGAAGTTCATGACACAAAACAAATTTAACATTGCAGATGTATTAATATATGCCGGTGTAGGATTGTTGGCAATATCAATTTTACTACCATTTGTCAATATGATGGCTATATCATTTTCACCATCATATGTTGCGACAAAAGGCGGATTACATTTATGGCCAGAGGATTTTACTACCGATAACTACTATAAGGTATTTATTAATAAGTTTATTTGGTCCGGATATAAGAACACGATTATCAGGACATTGATTACAACACCTGCTACTGTGTTAGTGACAGCATTTGCTGCATACCCATTAGCAAAAAAGTTTTTCCCACACCGTTCTTTTTGGACATTCATAATCGTTTTTACAATGTTCTTCTCCGGTGGACTTATTCCCAATTATCTTTTGGTAAAAGACCTTGGAATGATGAACACTTTAGCAGCTATTATAGTTCCCGGATTAACAGGTGCGTATGTTATCGTAATTATGCGCAATTTCTTTCAATCGCTCCCTGAGGAAATTGAGGAATCGTGTATGATAGACGGTGCCGGACGATGGAGAATCTTCTTTCAAATCGTGATACCATTGTCTACTCCAATCATAGCAACAATCTCACTATGGACTGCTGTTGCGACTTGGAATGAATGGTTTAGCGTATTGCTATACATACAAGATGTGGATAAGTTTGTACTACAAATCGTATTACGTAGAATTATAATTGTAGGCACACAAGAAATTATGGATACATCAACAGGCGGCACATTCCTCGTTGAAGAGACGCTAGCGAGCCCTGAAGGACTGAAGGCTGCTGCAACATTTGTAGCGATATTTCCAATCTTATGTACATACCCGTTCATACAAAGATATTTCGTAAAAGGCATCATGATTGGATCACTAAAAGGTTAAATTGTTTGTTTTAGTAGATTTGCTTTGCAGATTTACTATTAAATAAAAGGAGGAAAAAAATATGAAAAAAACGACTA
>JAGLOK010000132.1 GCA_023139005.1 Clostridiales bacterium
AGCGGTCATAAATATTTTATAGTGAGACCTTCGGCACATGTCCGAAGGTCTCTTTTTGATTAAGCGGATTTGATGGGGACGTATCAAATGAGATGAGAGTATTGCTAGAGGCGAGGGGAGTCGAACCCTTGCAACCATATATCAATTATTGCAAATAATAGCAAATTGCTTATAGCTATATATACCCCAAAACTACTAAATTGTAAACTTGAAGTGATTTTATCGTAGATTATGATAAACGATTAATAAATATAAAAATTTATTAAAAATAATAAAAAAACAGAATATTTCCAACGAATTCCAACGAATTAGAAGTCATCACAGTATTTATTGTGAGTACATGATTATCAAACCCCTGTTCATTATTACAAGCTTCTTTTGCGCTAGCTTAGTATTTTACCCTTTAAAACTTCTATTATATTTTTTAATAATATTTGTTTAGACCTGTTTTTTGGAAAAGTAACTAATATTATGGCATTGGACAGAGCCATACGAAACGACTGAAGAAATGATGACAGTATGTATGATGGAAGAGAGTTAGTCATGATATAGTATTTGATTAACCATATTATTGTTAAATGATTGGCAATATGCTATAATAAGACATTATTTGGAAAGTGATAAATATTTCATCTGTAATTGTTTATAATACAGATAACTGGAGATTTGATATGAAGAAACTAATAATTGCAATTATTATAATAATTTTAGCCATATCCTTGTATTTTGGTATTAATTATCTAACAATCCAAAAACACATTGAGAGTGGTAATTATAAGGAAGCGAAACCGTATTATGATAATATGCTTTTCTTCAATGACAATACTGAAAATCAATATTATCATATAGCAAATGCTTCTTATTATAAAGAAGAGAGACAGTTTTATAAAGCATTAGTTCATTTAAATAAGATAAAACTCGAAAATATTCATACAATAAATTCTGATTTTATCTTATCTAGCACATATAAAAAAGCAGAAGAACTCTATTATGATGATGAATACAATAAACGAAATAGATACAAAGAATGTGAAATATACTTTATTGAATTAAAAGATTACAATAGAAGTGAAGATTACTTAGCTCTAGTGGAGGCTAGAAATGCATCATCACATAGAGAAGGTAAAAAGTATGGTTCTAAACTAATGAGCATGTTAAATTTTGCAGATACAATAGACGTTATACCATCAAACCATTATTTAGCTGTCTATTTTCTGAACGGAGAATGGGAGGGTGATAATGATATGTCTTTTCAAATGAGTTCATATGGAGATTTTACAGTCGATTTACCAATGTGGATTCCAATGGCAGGAAAATATCAAACTCTCGTTAAACCTCCAAATATAAAAAACTATGAAATTAGAGATGGTGACGTTGTTTTTGAGATTATGGGAACATGGGCTCATATTGCAATCATAAATGAGAATAAAGTAGAGATTAATGATTATCAATATCGTAATACGAAACATATATTTATTAGAGTTAAATAGAACAAATAATTGACATAATAATCACCAAACCTCAGTCTTACTACATCAGCAAAAGTGAGTTTTACTTATTTTATTACGTAGAAACTTCAAGTCGCTTTTCAAATCAATGATATGTGTCTTTTTTTGGATATCTGGCTAAATATCTCATTTCATGTTTTTCAACATACAATTATAATAAATCACTCCATCAACGCACAGTCCTAAATATCTTCTTAGGATTGACAATAACCAAGACAACAGCAACTGTGAAATAGCATATGCTTGCACATATTAATGCAGGCAGTAAATCAGCCACAATAAGTGCCAATAGCAAATTAAATAGCAAATGCATTATGATTGGGACAAAAAGATTCTTGTTCAGCTTGTAGAAAAAGCCCATAATAATGGATAAAGAAACAATTGCAACCATAAAGGATATGCTATATATCAACAATTCAACACCTAAATATCCTGAAACAAACCATAGTGGTACATGCCATGTACCCCACAGCAATCCAACGATAAGTGATGACTTTAGTGTGGAATGTTTTTTCTCCAACTCATTTTGTGCAAAAGCACGCCATCCTAATGCTTCGCCTAGTGGTCCTCTTAGTATGTGGCTTAAAAACAAGAGTCCAAATGCACCAATATTTAAAGATAGAACACCCTTGTAATTAGCCATTGTAATATTGTTGAGCACAAATAGCATAACAAAGAAGATAACAGCTTGAATTATGATGGCAGTAAGAATTACGTACGGATTAACTTTTTGTTCAAATTGTTTTTTTATAAAAGATTTAAGTGGTTGGTTGGGATAAATTCTTTTAAACAATATAAGAAATGCAAAGGTTGATGACCATGCTGCGACTATTTGCAAGGCATCTGTTAGTCGCGAATCAACATTTAAAGCCATGAGTAGCCCGATTATGCCTAAAAACACAACAAAAACGAGTACGGTGAGGATGAAGTAGGATAGTATTGGTTTTTTTAAGGGTTTAGTGTTAATCATTTTTATTCCTCCAAATTAATATCGTCAATAACGATATGATATATCTTGTTAATATCACTATAAACCTAGGAGTTACACTCAGGTCAAGACATATTTTTAATTAATTTAGATTCTTTATAAAATTAGATAATTTATTTAAAAAGCAAAATTGAGCACAACTACACAATGGGCGTATATGCATTATAAAACATATGTTCATAACCATCATTATAAGTTGTTAAAACAATAGTAACATACGAAATTCCAATCAGTTGACAGTTATTATCAATTGATGCCTTGCGAATTGCATCACCGATTTTCACATCATCATTTTTTTCAACAAAGTTTTCATCTTTGTTAATTCCTCTTCCGCTTTCAACTACAGTATATAGGCATTTTTTATGAGTGATGATTTCCTCATCCGTTTCATCTTCATGTAGTTTTGTTTCTTTAACCACTACAAATCGATTACCCTTTATACCAGTATCATCAAAGCTTGCAATCCTCATTAATTTTGATAATGTTACTGCTTTTTTGGAGTTATCGGTATGAGTTTTTAATACATCATAATCTACAAAAGAAAAAATATCAGCAATTTCACCTTTAACAATAAATCTTGGCATATCAATTATTGAAAAGACATTTAGATTTTTAGTAATATTAATAGCATCTTCTTTTGCTTTTTTTAGTTGTTTCAGTAAATATTGTTTAGCCTTTATCTCATCTGCAATGAGTTTTTCTTTTTCTTCAATTAATTGAGCAACATCTTCTACGCTCTTGCTTTTTCGTATTTCCTGAATCTTTTTAATCTCAATATCCAGTTCGCGATAGTAATTGGTTGTAAGAACATCATAAATATCATACTCCGAATAAATTCTATAGCCATTTTTATCATTTTTTTCAGGCGTAACTAAGCCCTTTTCTTCATAAAACTTTAGAGTATCTCTTGAAATATTTAAAAACTTAGCTACTTGTCCAATGGTATACATCTATTTACCTCCATCTTGTGATTCGCATTATAGTATTTAGCTATTTGAATTGCTAAACAATCAGCTTATGATTAATCACTAATCGTCCGACCCTTGCTTTTGTATAATCTGCTCCAAGCTCCTTGTAGCTTCCCATTTTAATTGTTTGATATCAGAAACTAAATATTTTTGTAGCAAGCTTATAACATCGGTGTCATTAAAAGATTGCAAACACCTCAATAACTTCCATATCATTAGATTAGCATTTTCATATTTCAAAAAAAGATGCATAATATCATCTGTGGCAGAAGAATCATTTTCATAATACGATATAAAACCAACAGCATCTACAGCTTCTAGTACTTGAATGTATTCTCCACTATTTAAGCACTCTCTTAATGAAGGTATTGCAGGTTTTCCTATCTTACATATTGTTCGTGCTATTATATCCCTTGGTAGGGGATAGTTGTTCTTTCCAAAAGGTTTATCGGGTAATTGTTTATGTTGATTATTTCCGATTTTGCCTAAATGCTCAATAAGAATGCTGCTTGCAGGTGCGCCACATTCACCTAATGATTCAGATAATGCAATTTTTGTGTATAGTTTTTTTTCGGATATAAGCGCACTGATTAGTGCGTCTATAGTATCAACATCTTTAAATTTAACAATCAATCGAGCGGCTATTGTTCTTTCTGTCGCTTTACACGATTTGAGCATATTAATCAACTGTTGTTTTGTATAATCCTCATATGGTGTAAGCTCATAATCTTTAATATATCCTCTATTTGATAATTGTTGCTTACTACTTTTCATCTATTCATAGCCCTTTTAATTTCATAGGTTTTCTTATATCATTATTATAGCATAACATGTTAGTGTCCAAGCAAAGAATAGCATAAAGTAAAAACAAACATATTAAACAATTTTTAGCTTGTACTTGACTCTGCCATTTAAATATATCAAAACAATAATTGATTAGAATGTAACAACAAAATGTATTATAATACAAAGTAATGAAAAAAATAGATGGTGGGCAATAATATGAAAAGCTTTTTTGGAGAAAAACTAATTAGAAGTAAGGCAATCAAAGTACTATTTGTGATATCAGGCATCATGATGACATTTTTATTGTCAAACAGTGCAACCCTACTTCTTATTGCATTAAACATTTTATTAGCTGCTGTTATCTTCTCATTTATGGCATTTAAATCTGATTTTATAGAAAAAGCCTTTTCAAAGCTTAGCATAGCAAAAACTATTATAACATTCGTATTTACGCTTGTTGCATCGACAAACTTTACAAAGTTTTCAGTTACCGAGATAGGCTACAAGATAGTAAGAAAATTTGAAGCAGTAATAGGAGCATCAAATGGAGCGCTGCAAAGTGATTTTGCTTCTGTAGGATCCTTATTAGTTAATATATTATTCTATGTAATAGCTTTATTTGCATTGTTTATACTGTTTTGTTGGTTAGGTAAGATTCTAGTAAACCTTGCAAAAGACTTAGCATCAAAAACAGATAAAATAGAAAAATATTATCTACTTATAATATTTATAATAGCCATTATAGCTATACCTATCATTTACAGTAAAACAGTAGTTTTTTACGCAGGTCAAGTAGATGACAAAAACGTCTATGACATAGTGTTTTCAACTGATTCTTCAGTTCACATAAGTGACAATTCCTTTTTGAATATAAAAGGAATGGAAAATGATATTCGCCAACCGCTTTTTGGACTATTGTCAATGCCATTTTCTATAATATCAAAGCTTCTTTTATTGTTGTTTTCATTTGCACCAAGCATATATCCTATTAGTTTACAGATAATTCAAGTAATCTTGCTTGCTACTACAATTATTATGATAAGCAGGTTACTTACGCTATCGTCATTTGAGAAAGTCTTGTTCTTGGTGCTGTTTAGCGTTTCGTATCCTTTCTTGTTGTTTTCGGTGAATGTTGAGCAATATATAGTATCAGTTTTCTGGCTAATGATATTTATCTATTATTCGATTAATAAATCTGATGAAAACAATGAAAACTATCTTGTCGCCGCAACAGGTTCACTCATAACCAGCGGTATATTATTACCCTTGATGTGGAATAAGAAGGACATTAAGCAAAACATCATAAAAACGTATAAGTTTTTACTAAAATTTGTTGTTGCAATCTTCATATTTGGGCGTATTGATGTCTTTGTAACTATTGTGAAAAAGCTAAAGTTTTTCATGATTTTCTCAGGAGTTAAGGTGAGTTTTTATGAAAAGATTTTGCAATATACCAATTTTATCGCCTCATGTTTTATAAAACCTCGATCCATTATTGTTGATGAACCATTTTTTGCCTATAGACTTTTTCAAATAGAATCGGTAAACATACTTGGATTTTTGTTTTTGGCATTTGCCATATTAGGTTTTGTTCTAAATAGAAAAGATAAATATGCAAAAATATGCATATCTTGGGTAGCGTTTTCATTTGTTATGCTATGCTTTATCGGTTGGGGAACTGCTGAGAATGGATTAATTCTGTATACATTATACTTCGGCTGGGCATTTGTTTCATTGTTATTTATGGCAATAAAGAGCCTTCTATCAAAATATAAATGTGCAAATTATATTGTTCTTGGAATACTGATAATAGTCTTTTCTATAATTAACTTCTCGGGTATTTTGCAAATACTAAAGTTTGGTATTGCATACTATCCTGCATAAGTCGTATAAGATAAATATAATTACACTTTTAATAGATATTTTTGAGCAACAATATAATGCAGGAAACAAAGGTTTCTATGGTAGCCATTTTAACGAGGAAAATTGCATCAAGCAAAATAATGTTGTTTCGACAAAGATGTTATATAGCGAAATGTTATATCGTCCAACATACAAGATAACACAAAAATACCCCCAAGATTTCCTTAGGGGTAAAGCTCATATTCAGTTAAATATCAATCATCATCAGAGGAATCATCTAATTCATCCATAGCATCTTCTAAGCCTTCAAGCTCGCTGGTGAGGTCTTCCATGCCTTCCATGAACTCATTAAATGCTTCAGGGAATTCGGATGTGGATATTAATTCGCCTGTTTCATTATCTTTTACAAAAACAGTACATATTATACTATCATCTGAATCACCATTGTATGCTTGATAGTACATTCCCATAAGTCCTAAAGAAAATGAACCTAAAGCATCAAAGCCTTCTTCGTATGCTTCTTTTTCAACTAGCATAGTGATTTCTGAGTATGTTTTGTTATGTTTAATATCAATAATTGAAGCATAATCTTCATTTTCCTCATCTACCATTTCTGCAATTGTACGATCAAACTCAACAACAAAATTATCAAGCATCTTTTTGTGCGTTGCTTTAGACATTTTATATGTTAGTGAGCCATCATCGTTTTTTGTTACATCGATATCATCGTATTGTAGATCTTCAATAACAGTATCAACATCTGCACCCATAAATAATGTTGCAGGTATTGTGATCTTTACAGATAGAAGCCCTTTTTCAGTTGAAACTGTAGCGTTCTCATCAATCTTAATAGTGGAATCAGTGATTGCTGATGATTCTTCTGCTTTTGGTGTTTCTGCATCTTTCTTTGTACAGGCTGTGAATAGTAGTGACATAACTACTAGTATAATTAGAATTTTTCTCATATTTTTTATATTTCTCCTTTTTTTATAGCTGATACATAGTACCATAAAACGGATATTTTTAGAACACTATATTTGAAGTATTTATTTTTGCAGATATCCTTTGCATAGTCATGATGATTTTTTATATGAAAGGCAAAATAATTTGCATGTCATCGTCTTTTATATGTGATACACTATTATCCAACATTGGAGGACAACATGAACATCATAAAACACCTATCAGATGAATTTAATATCAAACAACAATATGTAAAAAATATCATTAATTTAATTGACGATCAAAATACCATACCCTTTATCGCACGATACAGAAAAGAGCAAACAGGCTCCTGTGATGATCAGGTACTGCGCGAACTGTCCGACAGGCTGACATATCTAAAAAACCTAGAAAAGCGTAAGGAAGATATCATAGAAAGCATCACCGATCAAGATAAGATGACCGATAAACTTATGGCGGCCATCAAAAACGCAACAACCATGTCAGAGGTTGAAGATATCTATAGACCCTATAAGAAAAAAAGAAGAACGCGCGCCATGGTTGCAAAAGAAGCGGGTCTTGAGCCTCTAGCAGAGATAATATTTAAGCAAGACATGATGTCAGGCAATATAGATGACATAGCAAAAGAATATTTAGACGCTCAAAAAAATGTATCAACCATTGAAGAAACGTTAGCAGGTGCAAAAGACATAATAGCCGAAAAGGTAAGCGACGATGCTCAAATCAGGAAAGAATTAAGAACGCTTACAAATAAACAAGGCATAATTGAAGTACGAGGAAAAGATGGTGACGAATCAGTCTACCAAATGTATTATGACTACGATGAGCCTGCAAGCAAAATCCCAAGCTATAGAATCTTAGCCATTAACAGAGGTGAAAAAGAATCACACCTTAAGGTCAAGATTAAGGTTGAAGAAGAAAATGTTTTATATAAACTAAATAATAAATTTGTTAAAAACGCAAGCATCACAACAGGATATGTAAAAGAGGCCGTCAAAGACTCTTGGGATCGACTGATTAAGCCATCCATTGAAAGAGAAGTTAGAAATGAACTCACCGCCCACGCCAACGAACACGCCATCTCCATGTTTGCACTTAACTTAAAGCCACTGCTTTTGCAGCCACCAATTAAGAACAAGGTAACATTGGGACTTGATCCAGCGTATAGAACAGGTTGCAAAATAGCAGTAGTCGATGGAACAGGTAGAGTTTTGGATACCACTGTAATATATCCCACACCACCGGCTAATAAAATAGACGATGCAAAAAAGAAGATAAAAGAGCTTATTGCAAAGCATAACGTATCAGTAATATCCATTGGAAACGGTACAGCATCCAAGGAATCTGAAATGTTTGTAGCAGAGTTGATTGGTGAAGTGAATAAGAGTCTCCAATATATGGTAGTTAACGAATCGGGTGCATCGGTGTATTCTGCATCAAAGCTTGCAGCAAAAGAGTTTCCTGAGTACGATGTATCCATCAGAAGTGCTATCTCGATTGCCAGAAGACTGCAAGACCCATTGGCCGAGCTTGTGAAGATTGACCCAAAATCCATCGGAGTAGGGCAGTACCAGCACGATATGCCCAAGGCAGGACTAGACACTGCACTCGGTGGTGTGGTAGAAGACTGTGTGAATGCAGTGGGTGTGGACATCAATACAGCATCGGTATCGCTTTTGTCGCACATTTCAGGGCTCAATACAACAGTTGCACAAAATGTAGTTGCCTATAGAGATGAGATTGGTTGCTTTAGAAATCGTAAAGAATTAAAAAAAGTACCTCGCCTTGGAAACAAAGCATATGAGCAGTGCGCGGGATTTTTGCGTATTCCGGACGGGAAAAACATACTGGACAATACCTCGGTTCATCCTGAGTCATATGAAGCATCAAAAAAGCTGCTTAATCTGTTTGATTACAAGCTTTCAGACATTGCAAATGATGGACTTAAAAACTTGCCACAAGACATCAAGCAAATGGGTAAAGAAAACACAGCAAATGCATGTGATATCGGTCTTCCCACATTAGATGACATAACAAACGAGCTCCTAAAGCCCGGACGCGACATAAGAGACGAACTGCCTGCACCCATTTTGCGATGCGACATCATGAACATGTCGGATTTAAAAGAGGGGATGGAGCTTACAGGCACCGTGCGCAACGTAATAGACTTTGGTGCGTTCGTTGATATCGGCGTACATCAAGATGGACTGGTTCACATTTCACAGTTGAGCAATTCATTTGTAAAGCATCCATCTGACGTTGTCAAAGTTGGCGATGTGGTAAAGGTAAGGATTTTGAGCGTGGATGAAGACAAGAAACGCATTTCACTTTCTATGAAGTGATTCGCTTTAAGCTTAGCAGTTGTTTAATTTCAGTATAAGGCACAATGATAAATAATTTAAAATGCAAAATTATTTACATTGAACGCCCTCAAACATCAGCATTGTTCAAACTACAGTAAGTGTTGTTTCACAACACTTTTATCTGAATCGAGTGTCTTGAAAATCACCTATTCATGTCCGGAAAAGACTTTTGACTTTTGTAGGTTTAATAACTTAATAGATTAGCTTATATAGTCTTCATCCTCCAAGGGGCGAGGTTTTCTAACGAAAATCACCTATTCATGTCTATATAAAGGCTTTTTAGCTAGTGGATTAATTTTTACTGCCGATGCAATAATAATATGATCCAAAAAAGAAAGACTTACTTCTAATGTTATTCAGTTCCTTTTCCATACAAGCGATTATTTCAAGACTATTTCTATGTCCCTCAAAAGAACCGCCATATGATTTTCCCATAAAAACTGTTAGTGGATTAAAAACAGCCATTGCGCCGGATGCAAGTTTCGCATCACCTATGATGATTTCACCATCTTTTTTTACATAGGATATCAAGTTATCATACGCCTTTTTGTATTCTTGCATAATTGAAAGACCCAATGTACAAACACCGGCGTCAAAATCCGTATCATCGATTTTGAATGTGGTCACATCCGCTTCTATAAGCTCTACATTATCCCATCCAGATTTCTCTACCTTTTCTTGTGCTTGTGATAACATTTCAGATGAGAAATCCACACCTACAATCTTGCCTTCTTGTCCAATTTTATTTAGTATTGCAGGAAAATCTAATCCGGTTCCGCAACAAAAAACTAAAACTTTATCTCCCTTTTTTAAGCTTGATGCATTAAAAGCTTTCTTTTTAAATCTTCCAAAGAGATTAGAAATGGGCAAATCGTAGTGCCAAGCTATATAACTCGAATATATATTCTTAATTTTCTGAGAACTTTGTGTCATAGTTTATTCCTTCTTTATAGTCGGTAATAGTTTCTGCTATCCATTGAGCCATAATGGATATAATCATACGATATTGTTTAACCAATGCCTTTGTGCCAAAGTCACCTGTTTCAGCAACAATAGCTTCATGATTTGTGATCCAATCCTTTGACTCTTCTATAGATTTTTGCAGATTCACAAGCATTTGAAGTCCCTCTTCATAATTCAGCTTTTCAAGGCTCCATATGAATGCATTATGTTCAAAGTAGAAGGGTTTCATTTCATTTGAAAAGCCCTTCATCAGTTCATAGAAAAAGGACTTTCCTTTTTTGGTAACAGTGTAGTTAATCTTCTCCGGTAAATCACTGTCTTTTTGCGCAATACCTTCTAGCATGTCATTTTTGAATAACTTTTTACAATTTTTATAAACAGCAGGTTGACTAATTTTTAATATGCTGTTTAAATGTTTTTTCTCAATACTGTTAGCTAGTTCATAGGCACTTTGAGGTTTTTCTATAATAAGTCCTAATAGCAATAGGTCAATTGAGGACATTCGTTTTTGCTTATGTATTCTTTTCATACTATAGAGTATAGCACTATATAGTATAGTAGTCAAGCGTAATTATAATCAATATATTAATTGCCCCCACAAGTATGGTACACTCAATGTACGAAACTCTTTCCCACAGTATCTCACAGTTGAGCAATTCATTTGTAAAGCATCCATCAGACGTTGTGAAGGTTGGAGACGTTGTAAAAGTAAAGGTTTTGAGCGTGGATGAAGACAAAAAGAGGATAGCACTGTCTATGAAGAAATAAAATTAAACGATAGTGTAAAGAAACAAAGCAAGAGTTTATTGGAGAATCAACAATGGAAATAATGGATATATATGATGGTAATCGTGTAAAAACCGACAGGACACATGTACGTGGAGATGCACTTTCAGAGGGTGAATATGTAATTGTGGTTGCAATCTGCATATTCAATTCAAAGGGCGAGATGCTGGTTCAGCAGCGTCAGCCATTCAAAGAAGGTTGGCCGAATATGTGGGACATTACAGCTGCGGGTTCTGCGACAACTGGGGAGACCAGTCAACAAGCTGCTGCACGAGAATTACAAGAAGAGATTGGCTATAAAAGAGATCTAACAAATGAACGTCCCTTTCTCACGGTCAATGGAGACTATGTATTTGTTGATATTTATCTTCTTGAAGATGATGTCAACATCAACGACCTTGTACTACAATATGAAGAAGTGAAAAGTGTACAGTGGGCGAGTAAAGAAGATATCTTTCAGATGATAGGAGATAACACATTTATACCCTATTACAAGGGTCTTGTTGAGATGCTTTTTGAGATGAGGCATCAAAGAGGCACACACAATATCAAATTAAAATAAATAGAAAATCCATAGAAGTAATTACATTGATAATTACTTTTTTAATATCCTTTTACCTAAAAGTAACAAGATTATATACAGATTACTCAATATGGAAAATATTCCTTGACATTCATGGAGCACAAGCGTAAACTAGGAGTACAAACGTAAACGTGTTATAATATGGTTCGGGAGGAACATTATGAATAACAAAGTAGACATCACAGATTCCGAGTGGAAAATCATGCAGGTATTGTGGGGAAGTGAATCACCCATGACCATTGGAGAGATCGCAGGCAAACTGGGCGATACGGTCACATGGAACAAACGCACAGTGCATACACTGATTCGACGCTTGATGGAGAAAAATGCTGTCAGCTTCAAGGAAGCGCGATACTATGAATACTATCCATTGGTATCTGAAAAAGAATGCCTTCGTGATGAAGTTTTGCAGATTATCA
>JAGLOK010000133.1 GCA_023139005.1 Clostridiales bacterium
TAAACCATCATCAACAATATCTCTTGATGAAATGCCATCCAAATGTGCAATAAAACCCATTCCACATGCATCATGCTCAAACTCCGGTCGATAGAGCCCCTGTGCTTCGGGTCGTTTTATAGTTGTCATTGTTACCTCCATACAAACACTACGATTATTAGTATCTGTAAAACTCCTTACCTTTTGTGTCAATTATTGTTTGTGCAATTTCCTTAATGGGAATTCCTGAATCCATAGAGGTCTTTTGTATTACCCTATAAGCCTCAGGTTCACTCATTTTGTTTTGCTCAATTAGTACTGCTTTAGCTTTTGCAACAATTGACCTTCTATCTAATGTCCTTTGCAGACGATCTCTTTCACGTACGACACCATACAGTCTTTGCCTGTATTTCATTGCAATTTCTAATGTATGTTGAAGTACCACTTTAGAAACCGGTTTCACCAAACATGTTATGTCATATTCTGTACAATTGTTTTCTACATACATCTTTTCTTCGGATGTAGTAATAAGTAATATACTTGCATCTGTTTTACTAGAAATATCAATAGCCATATCAAGACCCGTCATATCGGGTAGATTGTTGCTACATAAGATAATATCAAACTTCTTAATACCTGCAATTCTTATAGCATTCCCTGCGCTGTGACTAACTGCAGTGATTCTGTGTTTAAAGCTATTTATTAATTTTTCAACCTGCATGCAAACATTTCCGTTTCGCATTACAAGCAATACTTCACCAGAAACCAACAGTGCCACCCCCCCTCATCAATAAACCTGGAAACTCTTACTATCTTGAATTGATTAATCAAAAAGCATTACGTCTTTGAAAAATCTAATATTCAGATAAATATTTATCTAATTCCCATTGATATACTTGGGTGCGGTATTCATCCCATTCTTTCCTTTTTGCTGTTATATAGTTTTCAAAAACATGCTCACCTATTGTTTTCTTAACTAATTCATCTGCCTCCATCAATTTGATTGCTTCGTTAAGATCTGCAGGAAGGCTATCGATACCATGATTGTCCCTTTCATTTGCATGCATGTTGTATATATTGCTTTCAATTGAGTTCGGTGGTATGAGCGCATCTTTAATTCCATCAAGACCTGCCGCTAAATTGCAAGCAAGTGATAGATATGGATTGCATGTAGGGTCTGGATTACGAAGCTCTATTCGAGTGCCCTCCCCACGAGATGCTGGAATACGAATTAGTGGTGAACGGTTCTTTGAAGCCCAAGCAATATAGACCGGCGCTTCATAACCCGGAACTAAGCGCTTATATGAATTTACTATAGGGTTTGTTATCGCAGTAAACCCTTTTACATGCTTTAACACTCCAGCAATAAAACTGTAGCATTCTTTGGATAACCCACGACTATCGGATTTATCATAAAAAGCGTTCTTACCGTTTTTGGATAAGGACTGGTTTGTATGCATACCTGAACCATTCTTTCCAAAGAGTGGTTTAGGAAGAAATGTTGCATATAACCCATGACGCTTTGCGATGGATTTTACTACCATCTTAAATGTCATAATATTGTCTGCTGTAGTAAGCGCTGAGTCATATTTGAAGTCGATTTCATGCTGTCCATGTGCCACTTCGTGATGTGATGCTTCTATTTCAAAGCCCATTTCCTCAAGTACCAAGCACATGTCTCGTCTTGCATCTTCGCCCATGTCAATTGGAGCTAGATCAAAATAACCCGCATTATCATGTGTTATAGTTGTTGGATCTCCATTTTCATCTACTTGGAACAAGAAGAATTCGCATTCCGGTCCAACATTATATGAATACCCCATATCTTCTGCTTCTTTTAATACTTTTTTAAGTATATATCTTGGATCTCCTTCAAATGGAATTCCATCAGAAGTGTAGATATCACATATCAATCTTGCGACTCTACCCACTTGTGGTCGCCAAGGGAAAATAACAAAGGTATCCGGATCAGGACGTAGGTACATATCACTTTCTTCAATGCGCACAAAACCCTCAATAGATGATCCATCAAACATACACTGTCCATCCAGTGCTTTTTCTAATTGATCTATTGTGATTGCTACATTTTTCATCTTACCAAATACATCTGTAAACTGTAGTCTTATAAACTTTACATCGTTCTCTTCTGCTATTTTTAGTACATCTTTTTTTGAATATTTAGCCATTTTATCCTCCAGATTGTTATGAGTTTCTTATTTATTGTAAAAATAAGTATTATTAGTGTTGAGTTTTGCCAATATTGCAGGTTTATATTTATTTTCCTGCACATTTTATACTATTATATACCTTTTTCTTAATCTTGCAATTAGTTTTTGAAAATATATAATATTTTTGCTGCAATTAATGTTTTTGTCAAGCCTTATAGTCCCAACATACCATTATATGCAGATATTCCATGTTCCACTGTATCTAAGCCTTCTACCTCTTCCCTTCTGTGTACTCGTACTTTAACTGTATGCTTTAAAATCTTAAAATACAAGGCAGATGCTACAAGTGCGAATCCTCCACAAGCTGCAACCCCTAATGCTTGTATGCCTACCATTGACCAACCACCACCATAAAGCAGTCCTCCATCACGTGCAAAGACCCCAACCAACACAGTACCTATCATACCGCAAAAACCATGTACTGATATAGCTCCTACCGGATCATCTATAAATAATTTCCCATCAATTGTTTCAATTACAATTACCATGAGTACTGCACATACTATACCAATAACAATGGCACCACCAGAGCTAACTGCATCACATCCCGCAGTGATACCTACAAGTCCTGCAAGGCAACCATTGAGTGTCATCCCTACATCTGCTTTTTTGCTTCTAATGTAGGTAAAAAGCATTGTTGTAAGGGCTGCTGCTGCTCCTGCTAGAATAGTATTTACTGCTACTGTTCCGATAGCATATGGATCTGCTGCAAGAGTTGAACCACAATTAAAACCAAACCAACCAAACCATAAAAGCAAAACTCCCAATGCACCCAACGGTATTGAATGTGCAGGAATTACATTTACCTTCTTACGATTTGTATACTTACCTGCACGTGCGCCTATTGTCTTTGCAGCGGCAAGAGCTGCAAACCCTCCCACTGCATGAACTGCTGTTGAGCCTGCAAAATCATGAAACCCTAAGTTTGAAAGCCAACCTCCACCCCATATCCAGTGACCTGTTATTGGATATATAAACGAACACATAAATAGGCAGAAGAATAAATAAACATTAAACTTTGTTCTTTCTGCTACTGCGCCTGATACAATGGTTGCACATGTTGCCGCAAACACTGCTTGGAAAAACCAGAAGACATTAAGCGGCAATATATACCCTTCTTGATTATTTCCTATTAGTCCTTCAACTACCTTAGAATTTTGTATGCCAAATCCACTCCAGCCTAAAATCCCAATTCCAAAGACATCCTCGCCAAACATTAACGAAAAGCCTATAATATAATAGCACAATGTACCGATAGCTATTGTCATAAAATTTTTCATAATAATGTTTGCTGTGTTTTTTGACTGAGTAAATCCTGCTTCTACACACGCAAACCCTGCATGCATAATAAACACCAGTGCGGCCGCTGTGATTATCCAGACTGTATTTACTGCCAATATCAGATCTATCTCCACTTGTTTCCTCCTTTAATATAATAAAAAACGCTCAAACTAAAAATGGCTTAATGCCAAAATGTTTTGAACGTCTTTGTTGCAAATCTATTAAATTATATTAGGATTATAGCAATAGATTTATTGTTTTGCAAGATATAAATGAGAATCTTGCATTATAAGTTGTTGGTCGAATTTAGATTAAAAAAACTACAGACCTACTAATACTATAACTATAAATGATATTACTGCTAAGATTGATCCTATTGACAAGGTATTTGAAATATAATTTACATCATCAATTGATGGGTTTTGCATAAACACAGGTATCACAAATGGTCCCGGTAAACAAAATAGAACAAATAATGCAGTTACTATCTGCTTGTCTACTCCTAGTGGTATGAAAACAGTGTACTTTAAAATAAAAGCTATAGTTAGAGAAAGGACTATCTTTAGAACTGCTGTTATCAGTTCCATTTTCAAACCTTTAAAAGTTAACTTCAATCCATTCCCAATAACTAAACAAATCAAAAATGCTGTAGGTGCAGATATGAAAGTAAATATATTGTCAAAGGCTCCAAACAGTAGTGTGTCTTCATACATCCAAATACCTGCAAAAGAACCCACAAGCCCAAGTATGATAGCCAATATTACAGGGGATTTTATGACTATTGTAAATGATTGCTTAATACTATCTAAACCTTTTGCTTTATTGTTAAGATTGATAAGCATCGGTACAAATATTAGAAAAACAAAGCTTACTTGTCCGATATCCGCAATACCAAAGTCTGCTGCGGATTCGTGACCAAAAACAGCCATAAACAATGCATAGCCTATCATCCCTGCTTCAAATCCTGTTAATAGAAATGGAAAGTATTTTGACTTAATTTTAAATACTTTAGCTATTAGCTTTGCAATCAAAAACAACAAAATACAAGCTAAAAATACACTTAAGAATATCAATAAGTATTCTGACTTGAAGCGAATCTTTATAAATGCAGAAAATAAAGCAACAGGTAGCGTGACATTTACAACTATCTTTTTAAATGCATCTACCATATTGTCTTTTAATATATCTGCTCTTGTAAGTATATACCCAAGAATTATTACTATGATTATTGGTATTACTTTAATGAATATCTCAAATGTATTCAATGTTAGCTCCTTGTTATTAAAAGATATCATAATTATAGAATATAATGTAATGCAATGTAAGCTAATCTTATTTTATTTAATAATTAAAGATGCTATAATATTGTTAAGTAAAGGTTTGGAGAATATCAGAGATATGAAATTTCGAAATATAATTACATATGCTTTATGGGTCATCATATTGACCTTTATTTATATGGTTTTACGAGAAAATTTTACGATTACAACTCTACTTGTCGGCTTTGGGTTGAGTATTGCTTCATTGATTGTTTGTATATTATTTTTTGGGAAAACATTCATAGCACGATATCAGATGAAACTTATCCCTATGATTTGGTATCTTGTCAATCTAATAATTATCATTATTACTTCAGGTATCAAGTCGCTAGTCCTTGGACTGTTCTATCAAACAACTTCAACTTTAATTGAGTATAAAAGCACATTGAAGAATGATATGCTTATTACACTGCTTGCAAACTCAATAACTTTAACACCGGGAACTGTAATCATTGATAAAGCAAATAACACTCTGAAGTTTATGAAATTGTATAAGAAACAATCCGCTTCAGATATTAATGATGTGAAGTACCTTGAAAAAATACTAATGAAAGTAGAGGTAGACATAAAATGAATTATCCGATGATTGCCTATACACTGCTTTCTGCCTTCATTGCAATATTGATAATACGTATGATCATAGGTCCTACTATTTGGGATCGGCTCCTTGCTTTTAATGTGATTTCTTCAAAAGTTGTGATGCTTATTTGTGCATTTGCACTCTTTACACAGAAGACATACATACTCGATATCGCGATAAGTTTCACCTTGTTTTCATGCATATCCACTGTACTCATTGCAAGATTTGTCAAGGAGCGTGGTGCATTATGAGCATATTATCAATTATCTTGATGTCTATCTCGTTTGTAATTATGCTTTGTACAATAATTTTACAATTTCGCTTTCATGCATTTTATGAAAGAATACTTGTATCCGGTAACATTGATACTGTTGGAATGATATTCTTCATGGTTGCAACGTTTTTTAGTGCACCCAGCGTTGAATTTGTCTTGAAAGCTGCTTTGGTTTTAGTTCTGGCACTCATTACAAATCCTATATCTTCTCATGCTACTGCAAGGTCTGCTTTCATTAGTGGATATCGACCCCAAAAGTTGAAGAGGAAAAAACGATGATGATTGCAAGATATATATTATACTTTATATTAATCGTCACTGCCTTTTTGACTGTTCAAGGAAAAAGGCTTCGTAATTCTGTTATATATTTAGGAATATTCTCACTGGTATCATCTCTTGTTTATCTATTGCTTTATGCGCCGGATGTTGCGATAGCAGAAGCAATCATCGGCTGCACAATTTCTGTTATCTTATTTTTGACAGCATTGAAAAAGTATAAAACATTTGTTATATACTATGTTCCTGAAGATGATGACGCTCATAGTCGAGAATTCTTATTGTCATTTGAAAAGTACTTAGCAAAAAATGAATTTGGTCCACAGCTCATCCATACATCCTTAGACGACTCCCATCTTCATGATACCGAACGATTTGATGTGCTCATCGTTCATCAGGCAGATCAAATGATTTTATACTCCAGTGCATCAAGCTATCACTCTCCATTGATTCGAACTTTCCTAGAAAACAAACAGTATGACGAGGAAAAAGTCAGCTATTTTTCTTTATCATCAGAGGACGTGGAATATGAAGATTAGCAACCTAAGAAGACCTATATTGTTGGTGTTTTGCATGTTGCTTGCATTTATGCTAATTGTTCTACTCATAATCACCCCAAGCTCCACCTTGGACACCACACTAGCACGAGATAGTGTGGTTGAAAACCATGTAGAATATACCGGTGCAGATAATGCAGTATCTGCTATATACCTAAACTTCAGATTGTGGGATACGCTTTTTGAAGCACTTGTACTTTTGGTCAGTGCAGTTGCTGTAATATCTTTTTCAAGGAGTGAAGATACTGATGAAGGATAATAGTCAAATCATTATGTCAACCACAAAGCTCCTAGTTCCAATATCTTTGATATTCGGAATATATGTCATTATCAATGGTGCTTCTGGTGTAGGTGGTGGATTCCAAGGGGGTGCGATTTTATCTGTAGTACTCATGTTTCGCTGGTTAAGCGGAGAAGGTCAGGGAAATTCACTCGTGACATTGCGTAATATGGAAAAAGCACTAATGTTACTCATACTGCTTTTTTCTGTAGTATTAATCGGACAAAATATGCAAATACTTAAAGAATATAATCTGGATCAAGCTTGGTTGCTACTGATTAACATACTCATTGGTCTTAAGGTGTGTTGTGGTTTGTCCATTATATTTTTTAGATTTGTATTTTATGAGGCAAGATAAGTATGAATTATTCAATCGGCGAAATCACTGCAATTATCATCTTCTTTATCGGTGTATATGGCGTCATTGCAAGACGAAATATCATCAAAACTGTGATGTCTTTGGGTATCATGGAAGCTGCTGTAATCCTTTTCTTCCTAGCAAATGGCGCAATAGGTGCAGAGCGTGCACCTATTAGTGCAGCAGGAATCTCAGCTGATCCGATTCCTCATGCTCTAATGATCACTGCAATCGTTATCGGAGTGGGCGTAACCGCTGTTGCGCTAACAATGTTTATCTCTTTATATCATCGATACGGTACTACAAACTGGACCAAGGCACAGAAAGCACGGAAGGAACATTGATGGAAATATTGTTAACCAGATATCTATATATTCTAATACTGCTTCCAATATTTATTGGTATTCTTGTTTATTTTGTTCCGAAGAAGTTTGGTATTGTGCTATGCATAATTGCTCAAGTAATCCATGCAGGATATAGTGTCATGGTATTTATTTCATCTAAAAGTAATCCCTTACTAATTGCTTTGGGAGGATGGAATGCTCCAGTTGGAATTGAACTTTTTGCAGATAATCTTTCTGCTGTGATGGTACTGCTAGTATCATTCTTGTTTCTAATATTACTGCTTTTCAATATCCATCGTCACTATGTGAACAATCTCTTTTTAATGCTCTTTTTAATATTCGAAGGACTCATGTGTGCAATATTCTTGTGTGATGATCTGTTTACGATATTTGTAATGGTTGAAGTATCTACTATTGTGGTATCGCTTTTGATTATGTCAAAACGAGACTCCCGAAGCATGTATGATGGAATGATATACTTGCTCGTCAATATATTCTCGATGACTTTTTTCTTGTTTGGTCTTGCAATGCTATATAAACAGACAGGAACTTTCTCCTTAAGACTCCTTAAAACCATCATGAGTGATGTGACAAATGTGAAAGCCTTGTATCTTCCATATAGTTTTATACTGACTTCAGTGTGCTTAAAAGCCGCTTTAATGCCATTGTTCTCTTGGTTGCCCAAAGCACACGGGACTCCCGGTGCGCCCTCTGTGGTCTCCGCTACACTTTCAGGGCTCTATGTTAAAGGTGGAATCTATCTATACCTGCGTATTACCAACGCATTTTACATCATTGACACGCAAGATTTCTTTCTGGTGTGCGGAATAATCACCGCATTTGTAGGATTCGCTTTGGCTATTGCACAAAGCGATATTAAGCTGATACTAGCATATCATACAGTTTCACAGCTTGGACTGATTATGATGGCACTCAATATGGGAAGCGAAGTTGCATATTGGGGAGGAGTATACCACATACTAAGTCATGCTCTATTTAAGACAGTTCTATTCCTCGCAGCAGGAATGATGATAGAAGAATATAAAACACGAAATATTCATGAAATGCACGGTGTCTTCAAACGAATGCCATGGGTATCCGGTGCTGCAATTTGTGCAATCTTAGGTATCACTGGTGCGCCGTTTTTCAATGGAAGTATATCAAAATACCTGATATCACATGGTTCAAACAATCTGTTGTTTGATATTATATTAATTATTATCACACTGGGTACACTAATATCTTTTGTGAAATTCTTGAAAGTATTTACTGGAAACGGAAAAAGGGCAAAGGTGCCGAAGCTTCGTAGCATTATTATAGTGCTTCTTGGTGGAATGTGCTTGCTCGGTGGACTTATGGGTGCTGACATCATCGAGATCCTCTTTGGATACAGCGCACATGTGAATGCGAGTGAATATACTCTTAAAGCCGGAATATTCATCGTGTCTGTTATCGCATCATATTTTATCTATTTTAAGCTATTGAAAGGCAAGTCTTTCTTGAGCAAAATTCGTGATTTTGATATTGGAATTAATGGAATTGCACTATCTATTGTGATATTCTTTGCTGTACTAACGGGATATTTATATATTATATAGCGGTTCCATAAATCTATTCCTGTTAATCTCAATATCTCAATTTTTGATGATGCAAGAAATATAGTGATTGTTGACAAATACTATTATAAAAATGCTTATTTAAGGTTAAACAACAATGATAAATAATAATCATCTTCAAGTTTTTTCTTGTTTTCTGGATAAATTAATTTTACAATTGCTAAGTGTTTCTTAACATCAATTCTCCACGGTATACGAATATGTTCAATTAATTTCTCTATATCGTAAACAATTGATTTGAAGTCCTTCAAAAACTCTGTATATTGTTTTATATTAACAGGACTATATTTCATATTATCAATAGCTTTTTGAATAGAAGAAGGTAAAGTTTCTATGTAATATTCAAACATTGCACCATTATGTCCTAAATCCCAACTTGAATTAAATGTGTCTTTTTTAATCATCAACGTCTGCGTAATACTCATTAATCTACTTAGATATTCAATTAGCCTGGTATAATTATTCTCATAAGAAATGAATGTTTTATTACGATTCATTTCCTTACCAATATAATGTTTTATTTTTTTAATGCTTTCACTTGAATATAAACAAAATGGTTCAATAGGCTTCTTCCCAAGAGTTTCTAGAATTTTTTCAATACAATCTTGATATTCAAACATGATGTGACAATAAACATTATGCCTTATCCGAATTCTAGTCCTATAATCTCTTTCTCTAGCAGAAACATTAACAAAATATGATAGAACAAGAACGGTAAAAATAGTATTTCTAAGATCCCAAAAAGCATCTAGTATGGAAAGATATTCTTCTCTGTAATTTATTCTAAATACAATAAATATGTATAAAATCATGCATACAATTACTACAATCAAGGGCTTTGCATAAGATAGTAGGCGTCGCATAATTCTAGATAACCTTGTTAATATAAGTGAAGCTTTAAGAATTTCTACTTTAAAAGAATTTTTAAAAGAAATATTGCACATTATTCTTTTATATATTACTTTCATTTATTTCACTACTTTCAGTTTTTCATTTATTGCTACAACAAGATTAAGTGTTCATAAATAGTATAAAATTAACACTAATATATCTGAGTTTCTAATACATCCAAAAATGCTCTTGTGGCGGCAATTCTCTTTCTGGCGATAGTCCTTGACTCGTCAAAGTAAAACCAGTCCGCACGAAAGAGCGCACTTCTTTTTTCAAGTAATATGGGCGTAAAGTCCTTAATGCTTAAACTGCCCGACTTGAACTGTGAATTACCGGATAGATCTTTCAAAAAATCTTCTGCAAGATGTGTCATCATATAGCTGATTAAATTCATTGGACCTAGACGCGCTAGTCTATCTGCATCCCACAGCATTTGTGCTTCTCTAAGCTCCTGCGGTATGTCCATGGATCTTCTTGTGTGGTGCTTCACTGCAAGTGCTACCGATTCAACCTTATGTGATGGGAATCCAAGTTGTGAAAGATGTTCCCGTGTCCAACGAGCTGCTTTATCTGCATGTTGCGCTCCTTCAAATTGTGGCTGAAACCTGTCATGAATCCATACAGATGCCATAACTATTTCCTCGTCACCGCGTTCAGAATTCATAATATGCAATGCATCCCGTTCCACCTGACGAATATGTTCTAATCTAAAATTGAAATATGGAGAGCCTACTTCATTGGGAGAAGGCCAAAAATCACGTGCTGCTTCTGTGGTGCTACGTATAATATACCCTTTTAACTCTAACAACCACTGTTGTGTGCGCACTGTGAACTCCTTCATATAAAATCGACTTGTAGCTATAATATATCAATTAATTATAGCATACTACCCATAGTATAAACAAGCACATTTCACCACTACATTTAGTAATTTTGCAATATTTTTAATGGTAACTATTCATTGAATTTGTAATATCACTTTGATATACGAAAAATGACTTTAGAAGATAATATTTAGGTGGCTACGCTATGTATAAGCAGTGTTTTTTTTAATAATGGTTACTATTTTCTATGCTGCAATTAGTCGAACTACCGTTGGAACAATAATTAGTAACAATAGCAAAATTGCTGCAACTATATACGGCAAGTAAACTATCTTTTCCAATGGTCTTGTATCGAATGTATCTATCTGTTTTGGTCCTGATACTTTCTTAAGTCCCCAGAATAGCAACGCACAAATACCGAAGCAAATTGCAGAAATAACAAGCATCCCAATAAGTACAAGTACTACCTCATAGCTCATTGGCAATGCATTGGTTTGTCCTTCTGTAAGATACTCAAAACCGAGTAATGAGATCAAATAATTAAATACAACTCCAATAAAGTTATTTGTTGCATGAAATATAATCACTGTCCACAAAGAACATGTTTGATGATACAAGATCCCCAAAGCTAGTCCTGCTGCAAATGTGTAGGTAAGAGACGATAGGTCTCCATGCATGAGCATAAAAAATACAGCAGATAGTATGATTGCTTTCCGCGCTTTATACTTTTTTTGGAATTGCCCTTGCAGTATTCCGCGGAACAAAAATTCTTCTGAAATTGCGGGAATCATCGAAATCGATATAACAGCAATTAGAAATATACCCACAGTATTTATGGGTGGCATAACAGCGTCAAGTGTTGGGATTCTGAGCACCTGCATAATCATCAACCAACAATACTTCACAAAAACGAGGATTGGATAACAAAAGATTGCAAGGAAGAATGACAAGACCCCTTGCTCGATTGATATTTTATTTCCAAATACTTTCTTGATTGATATTTTCTTTATAACTAGATACAGAATCGGGGGAAGTCCTATTGCAAAAAGCTCAATAACACCTACCCAAACATAGAAATTAGGATTTGCTAACCATTCAGCAGGTATCACAAATGTGAAAAGCAGATTTGACAACAAGAAAAGTGTAACTGTAATGAGAAGTATAATTCCTGCATCAAATATATTGACTTTATTATCTGTTTTGTTATTCATTTTCACGCCTTTTACTTTTTATAAGGTTATATTGCAACTTGTTATTGGCGCTATACGTAAGGATAATTGAAAATACAATATATGAAATTGCTGTTGCAACCGCTGCACCAATCATACCCCATAGTGGTATCAGAAGGATATTCAAGGTTGCATTTGTAAGTAGTGTTGCGATGTTTAAACGTGCTTCACTTGCAGGAAAACCACCTTGGTTTAGTATGTTTCCGAAAATAATGTGTTTGGAAGTAATCGTTATGGAGACCATTACAATAATTAGTGGAATTGTTGCTTGAAAGTTTTCTGTTTCATCAATTACTAAACTGACAGCTGCAAAGCCTATTACTATAAGCACTGCACATGCAGGAACTAGGTATTTAGCATAGCGAATTAAATCATTCTTCAGCTTTGTAAGTGACGGAAAATCCTTCTGAGCAATATATTGTGCAATTATCGGATTAATGTTTCTCCTGACCACAACAAGCAATTGATAGAAACCTTCTGCATACCGCAAAGCAAATAAGTATATACCAGTAATATAATCATTAGTCAGTACTCCAAGCACAAAGACATCCACACGGGCATTCAGCTCTAATACAAAACTTCCTGGCATTATTTTAAAGCCATATCTTATGTGTTCTTTTATCCAGTCTTTGTCTAGTTTCATATTAATATAATGAGCTTTTAGAGAGTATGCTACTATGCATAATAATAATAGAAACTCTGATATTACAAAACATAAAACAAGCATTTTCCCTGGTGCTTTAAATATTGTGAATAATACAATTGAAGTAATGATAAATATATTTCTTAAAGACTGAAATACTGCATATTCCTTCATCTTGGATAATCCATTGAGGTAATTCAAAATAACTTTATTAATAGAAAAGAAAAACAATGCAGGGACTACATAAAACATATAGGAAACTAGTTCTGCTTTGAAGAAATTTGGGATGTTATTAAGAATGGCTAGAATAACATAAGTAAGTATTGAGATTAGAAACGCAATAATTGATGTTATAAATATTGCGCTACCAAATATTTTTGCAACTTTATCACTATCTTCATGAAATTCACTTACATATTTGAGGGTAGAAAAATGTACACCACAAACACCCAATTGTGCCATTGCCACATAGTAGCCAAAAGTTTGGCCAAAAAGTCCTAGTGTCTCTGCTCCATAGGCTGATTTTATAATTGCAGTGTAAAGCAATCCACCAACAGCCATAAAGCCAAGTGCTACCATATTCCATGATATACCGCCGCCCAGTTGGGAAGCCATTGCTTTTTTTATCTTTACGATGAGTTCCTGCATACTAGTTTTTTATACGTGGATTTAGGCGCTTGTTGTCATCCATGTCCATCCACATGCCAAAGAATAAAAATTGAAATCCCATAAAAAACGAAAGTGCACATATAAGTGCTGTGGTTTTTGCTACGTCATCAAGCCAAATGAGCCTATAAAAGAATCTAATGAACATCGGGAACGATACAAAAAGCAAACATACAACCGACATCATATAAAAAAACACCAATGGATTGAAATCCAGTATAAAATATTTGCGCCACATACGCCTAATAAATAGTCTGAGTAATAATGCTGAAGTTTTAACTATATAGTTTCCAATCTTTATTTTTGACTCTTCTTCTCCATATACTGCCTTGACTGATACATCAATTACAGAGCAGTTTGCAATATTGAGTAAGTTTAATAAGTCTGCATTATAACCATATCGTGGTGTTATTTCATGAAATGGAATTCTTTTTAGTGCTTCTTTAGATATTGCTGAGTATCCGCATTGGCTGTCAATGACATGCCAATATCCTGATGCCATCTTGCTAAGGAAAGTAAGAATGCTATTGCCAAACAAACGATATTTTGGCATTGATCCAATAGTTTCTGTATGCAAAAGCCTATTTCCTTTGGAAAAATCTGATTTGCCTTCAACCATCGGAGTGCAAATATTAATTAGATCATCAGGATGCATCTGTGCATCACCGTTCATAATAGCAGTAACATCGATATCCAGCTCTAATGATTTTTTGAAACCAGTCTTTATTGTGCTACCAAGTCCCATGTTCACTTCGTGTTTGATTAAAACAACACGCTTATCTTTCTTCATATATTCTAAAATACGATCCAAGGTGTCATCTGTTCCACAATCATTGACAACAATGATTTTATCTACAAACTTTGGCATGGTTGATAGTGTTTTTGTAATAAGTTTTCCTTCATTATATGCAGAAACCAATGTCGCTATCGTTTTTCCTTTTAACAAAGTGTTACCCCCTAAGAGTTTATCAATAGTTTGAATTATAAATGTGCTGTTAATAACAGTCAAGCAATAACATGATTTACAGGTTTATGTATTCATACGTTTGTTACTACACATTATGATTTATATGATATAATGATGAAGAATTTTTTATCTACATGAAGGGTAACGCTATTTTTTTATGAAAAAACTAATCATTATTATATTATTTATTTTGCTACTGAGTGGTTGTACACAGACTGTAGTTGAAAATAATACATCAACTCCAACAATGACTGTGTTGCCGACTCCTTTGGTTACACCGAGTGCAACACCAACTGTAACACCCCCACCAACACCAGTACCTACAGATACACCGATACCTCAGGATTTGCTTGGGTATAAAATAGGGATCGACCCAGGTCATCAGCGGAGCGGGAATAGTGACGAGGAATCTCAGTCTCCCTATTATGTGAAGATGAAGGCAAAATGCTCTTTCGGCACGCATGGAGTGCTTTCACAGCTCAAAGAGCATGTATTCAACCTGGATATTTCATTTTTACTAAAAGCTGCACTAGAAGAACGTGGTGCATCGGTATTTATGACGCGAGAAGTCGCTGAGGTGGACATATCTAACCAAGAGCGAGCAAAGATGGTAAAAGAAGCCGGATGTGATGTATGGATTCGCATCCATGCCAATAGTTCAAAGAGTCCTTCAAAGACCGGTATATCAATGCTCACGCCAAAATACAAGAGTGTGAGCACACATCTTTATGAAGAAAGCAAGCGCTTATCAGGATTGATACAAAAAAATGTTATCACTTTCACCGATGCAAAGGATCATAAGCTTTCATACAGGGGAGATATTACAGGCTTTAACTGGTCACGCATTCCTGTGACACTCATCGAGTGTGGCTATATGTCCAACGAAGAAGACGACAAGCTACTCAACGACGATGCCTATCGCGCACTGCTAGTATCAGGTATGGTGGATGGATTTATACAGTATTTTGCAGGTATCGAGATGCCTGCGGAGTATGATAAAGTGATCGAGGAATAGTCCCTTGTTTGATTATTAAACTGTGATATAATATAATCCCTTGAAAAGGTACTATTATGCACTAGGAGAAAAGATGGCTAAGGGCGAAAAAACGCTAGGACTGAATCGAAAAGCGCGTCATGAATACTTTATTGACGAGATTTTCGAGGCGGGCATGGAACTCAAGGGTACGGAAGTAAAATCCATGCGCATGGGGCGCTCTACCTTTAAGGACAGCTATGTATCAATCCGCAACGGTGAAGCGTACCTGATATCGATGCATGTCGCACCCTATGAAAAGGGAAATATCTTCAATGTCGATAGTGAAAGAGATCGAAAATTGCTTTTGCATAAAAAGCAAATACGTTATCTCAACGATCTATCAATGCAACAGGGTGTCGCTTTAGTTCCATTACGGTTATACTTAAAAAGTGGACGTGTAAAACTGGAATTTGCAGTTGCCAAGGGCAAGAAATTTTACGATAAACGTGCAACCAAGGCAGACCAAACTGCAAAAAGACAAATTGAGCGTGCATTTGCAGACAGAAATAAGTAAGAAAAAAGAAGCAACATTATAATCTGACAATATTTAAAAAACTATATTGTTTAGAAGCACTGGGAGGCAGTGCATGTAGCGTAAACATTTGAATCAGAATGGTTAGATGTGCCGATATACAGAGTGTGCATAGGAACGTTGGTCAATAATCTTAGATTATTTCTATCGTAACCACAAGCTATTGTCCATAACTAGGCTACCCGAGCATTTCCTAAAGGAAATACTTTTTAAGTGACTGTGTTCTATATAGCTTTTGCACTGGATAACAGTGCATATAACATAAACATCTGAATCAGAATGGTTAGATGTGCCGATAGGCAGAGTAAAATTGACAAATAAAAGGAAACATATCCAACATATGTGACCGAGTTATTTATGAATTTTGCACTGAATGGCAGTGCATGCAATATGACCATCAAAACAGAATGGTTAGATGTGCTAGTAGGCAGGATAGAAATAATCTGTAAAAGGGAGCATATTAAACATATGTGACCGCATTATATATTATTTGTGCACTGAATAGCAGTGCATGCAACATAAGCATTCAAAACAGAATGGTTAGATGTGCTAGTAGGCAGGGTAGAAATAATCTGTAAAAGGGAGCATATTAAACATATGTGACCGCATTATATATTATTTGTGCACTGAATAGCAGTGCATGTAACCATTCTGGGGGCGTACCGGCTTTCGACGTTGTCGGGGGACCTTTGTAAGCGGGTCGTGGTTCTCCTGTTCCCACGTTAATCCACGGGTAAACTTAATAGCTAACAACGATAATTTAGCTTTAGCTGCTGCTTAATAGCGGTCAGCCGTCCATCTTTTGCGAGGCTCGCATAGCTTAAGAGGGCGTCAAATTATGTGAGGCACTAGGCACTTGATGCTCTGGCTTGTGCCTGGATTAAACAGAGTTGCAGACAACTTGGGCTTGCGACATTGTCTCGGGATTGTCTAAAGATTAATACAACATCGCTACACCCGAAGAAAACGCTGGAGTACCGATTGCGGACAGGGGTTCGATTCCCCTCGCCTCCACCAGAGAAAGCCCACTATTTAGTGGGTTTTTTGTTATGCTTGAGTGTTTGCGTTGGAAAATCGTTGGAAGCATAATATATTGATTTATTTGTTACTTACTATATAATGGTATATAGTAAGTATATTATTTAAAAGTATTAATAAGGAAGAGCATATGCAATTTTGTGAGTATATTTATAGTAATCTTTATTGGATTGCACCATCAGTAGTTGCTATATTGAGCACCATACTAACAATAGTGTATGTTACTAGAAATACAAATAAGCAAATGACTAATCAAAATAAAGTATTTAGCAGACCATACTTGCAGTTAGATAATATAAGTACAGAATGGTGTGATTGTAAGCAATTCTTTGAACTAATATATAATAATGCTTATGATATTAACGCTAAAGGATATCAGAGAAGAGAAGCATTTTTAACATGCACATTAGAAAACATTGGTAATAGTACAGCTAATAATATTAGACTAGAATATTACGATAGAAAGAAACAAAAAATATCATTGAGTAATAAACCTACTGATAATTGTGTAACAAGCTTTATAAAAGGCATAAAACCTAATAAAAATATTACTTTTGGAATATTTAGTGTTTATAGTAACAATAATGATATATGCAAGGTAAAAATACTATATAATGACCTAAATAAAAATGAGTATTATTTTGTGGTTATTATTAAACTAAGCGAAAATTCTAATGGAGATAAAAAAGTTGATTATGAAATTGAAAACGTATAATATAAATTAATCTGAATTAAATGTCTTGTATTCCTTCATAGTTTGAAAGTAATGCAAATGTATGCCTTCAATAATCTACAGAACACTGTCAATCCAATCCCTATAGTATATTAGCATTGTTTCATTCTCGTTATGTTTTATTTCATTAAATGATACGTTTTCAGAGATAATAGTACCAATAACATCATCATATAAATCCAGCAAATCAGCTATTAGAAATCTTATAGCAACAGCGTTATTTGCTTCAAGTGCTTTTTCTATATTTTTAAATAATATATCAATATCACCACATACAATTTCTAGAACTATGGATTTTATTTGAGGATACTCTTTTTTGAATTCCTTCAATACCCTATTTTGCTTATAATGACCCATATCAATTATTTTTTTATCTTTCATCAGTTTCTCCAATTATATTAGCAACTGCATTCATTGCATTTGTTTGCTTTTTGTCGAATAAGTGTGTGTAGATTTTTTTAGTTGTCGAAGGGGTTGAGTGTCCCATTGCTTTACCGATATCAAATTCTTGTGTTCCTGCATAGTTTGAAAGTGATGCAAATGTATGTCTTAGTTCATGTAGTACTATCTTAGGCATATTATTTTTCTTTAAAAACTTTGTAAATAGTTCTGATATATAATTTGGTCTATATGGTTTACCATCACCCATTACTAAAATATACTCACTTACTATATAATCGTTTTGCATGAATTCCGCATTTTCTTTTTGCTTTAACTTTTCCTTCTGTAGAGCGATTACTAAAGTATCTGCAAGGTGTAGCTTGCGTGTGGATGTAAAATTCTTTGTGCTCTTAACAATTGTCTTAGATCCTGCTGAAGTCCTAGCAGGGCGTATATAAATCGTTTGATTATCTAAATCTATATCAGACCATTTTAAACCACAAGCTTCTTCCCTTCTTAATCCTAGATATACACATAGTTTAATTATGATTTCCATTCTTGTATTTTCTGAAAGATTTATTAGTTTTCGTAATTGCTCAACATTATATACTTTTGCCTCTCTTTGTATTTTCTTTGGAGGCTCTACTCCGTCTATAATATTTCTAAATACAACTTCTTGTTTAACTGCATATTTGAAAGCAGTTTTCAAAAGATTATGATGTTTTAGAACTGTATTTGATGAAAGCTGATTGTTATTCATCATATTTGAATAGTATTTCTGAACAGTTATCGGTTTGATCTGTTGAATTTTTAAATTACCAAGATAAGGAATTACATATCGTCTTATGATTCCTTCATATCCGTATATCGTAGTTTCCTGCAATCGTGGTTTCATAATGTAGTCCATCCAGTATTCAAGCCATTCTGCAAGTGTTTGTTCTTGAGGAATGATTGCTGTACCAGTTATAATCTCTGTTTCATGATTGGAAAGAATAGAGCGTGCACTTTTTAATTTATTCGTTCTTTTCATTTTTCTTATTCTCTTATTATTATTATCTAGTCCGTAATATAAATGGACATAGTATAGTTTAGTTTTTTTGTCGTATTGTATATTACGTTCTATTCTTTCTCTTGCCATGATTAAGCCTCTAATTTATCGTCTGCATAGAGCCATCTTAAAAACGGTTGTACTGGTATTCTGTGTTTTCTATCAATCCGTTTTGCAGGAAATACTCCATCTGCTATAAATTTATAAACTGTTGCTCTACTGCACTTCAAAATCTTCATAACTTCTGTTACTGTATAAATTGATGGGCTATTCTCAATTATCATGTTTCACCTCCTAATGTAATTTTTCTTTTTTCGTTTATGACTTTTTCAAATGTGCTATTCTTTCTTTTATTTAGATAAGTCATACCTTTTAACATAATATCTTTAAAGGCTTCATCTATGTTCATTTCTGGATATTTAGAAGCATATGAAGTTAAGTATCCTACAATATTTGGTATAATATATTCTGCTCCTGCTTTTACTTGATTTCCTCTTGTTATATAGCCATTTCCCTTAAATCCGTTAAATGAGTTTTGTATCTTTTCCCATTCATTGCTAACTGGACATCGTTCTATTCTAGTATTAATTAGATCTTTATGAACTAGCCATTCATTAGTGCAATACTCCCATATTGAATGAATATTCTTATAGATATCTTCAAATGTATCTAATGTTTTATCATTACTATCTCTTAATTCATTAAAATAGGATCTATGTAATTCAAATTCTATATTCCATACTTTACTCTTATCTAAGCCTTCTTTTTTCCATATATCAAAAAACCAGTATTTGTTTGCATTTAATACTGCTTCTGCTGATTTGTTATACATTCTACAAAATATATGATTTTTATTTTTTCTTATCCCAATAGCCATTGTTTCAATTTTATTATTATTAATAAACAGATTATGTTTTCTATATCTTCCCTGCATGCCCTTCTTCGACTCCTCTGTAATGCAAAATTCATCTGTATGACAACATAGGTCAATTCTATTTACTCTTTCGATAATTTTAATATTTGTAGACTCATTATTGTAATTGTTATTTATCCAGTTGATTATTGAAAAAATATACGAGTATGCTTTTTGAGGATTTCTACTCCATAGTACATTTGAACTAACATCTATTTTAATTGGATAGAAGTTCATATTAGTTGATCTCTTTTGTGAGAAGTATAATTTGTACATATGTCCTTCAAGTATATATGCATGTCTTCTACTTCCGTTTGGATATACTTCATAATATTCATTATCTATTTCTATTCTTGATTTATCTTTTCCCTTATCAATCATAAATCTTGATTCTACTTTGTGTGTTTCTAAACACTCCAAGAAATTTTTAAACATTTTATCATATCCAATGATATCAAACTCTGTAATAATCTTATCGATATTTGCTATATTCATTATATTTCCTTTCATTCAGTATCTAACTGGTGTTATAGGACCTTATATTATTAGGGGTCGGTCTATGTTCGCTCTCTTAGTGGCTTTTAGCCCCAAAGCCTATCATATGTGTCCCTCTCATTGTCAAGGGATTGCTTCGCAATTTGAACCCTTGACTACGAGCCTCTCCCATATGATTCCGTAAGCCTGTGCCACCTAGCATGAGCTCACTCAACGTTTGCTTGCTTGCAGACTGCGCGAATTGCCGATAGTTCTTTGATAACCTTTCGCTTCTTATCTTTGAATGGTGCTCCGTTCCAATTTATAAAAGCTATTAAATCATTTGTTCTTTTGATTATATTGTTAAATATCTCTGTCACATTCGCCTCCATTTCATCATGCATGATTTTTCATTCATCTTGATAGTATAGGAAGTTTTTGTTTTTGTCAATGATTAAATTACTATTTTTTCATTTGATGTTGCTAAATTATTCATTTTTGTTATAATACTTATGAGGTTAATTTATGTCTTATAGTAAATTATTAAAAAATATAATTGATAGTTCAGAATTATCTTATAAAGAAGTTGCCGAAAAATGTAAAGCAAACGGAAAAGCAATTGACCCTTCTTATATTAGTAAACTAGTTAACAATAAGATATCTCCTCCTAAAGATGATATATCAAAAGCTATAGCTTCTGTATGTAATGGTGATTCAGAATCATTAATACTAGAAGCATATTTAGAAAAAGCTCCTCAATCAATTATCAAAATGTTTGACAAGCTAAGAAATATGCTTATTGACATTACATTAAATCTAATTCCAGAAGAACAAAAAGAACTTGTAATTGAAATATTTAAAACAATGCCATTATTTACTTTGTTAGATAGCATGACAAATGAAACCAATAATAACTTGTTTTCAATTACAGAAAATAAGTCGGAAATAGGTATTAGTATTAAAGCCTTTGATGATGGTATGAACCCATTAATTAGAGAAAATCAAAATGCTTTAATTTCACAGAAAAAATCCTACGAAAATGGTGACATTATTGCATTAACATATATTAAATCTGAGGATGAAAATATTATCTTTAGAAAATTCTATTCTCTTCCAAATAGTAATGTTTTGCTAATTGCATTAAATCCAAGTTATAACCCAATTATAATTGATAAGAAAGAATTTATCATTGTTGGATATGTTACTAACGTAATTATCTAGTTAAAAAAATTATTCGTATTTGGTAAAATAATATCATATCAATCAATTGTAATTTAATAATAAACCATTCAGAAAATCCCCAGGGTCCTGCGATCCCTTGTGGGCTTTACTGAATGGTTTATTTAATAATTCGTTGGAAACTGTTGGAAATCAATTGTTTTTTCTACTATATTTGTGTATATTCAATGCTGTTCAATGATTACTAATAATGTATAATCAATTTTATTTATCCTACTATTTAGTATCTATATAGACATTTATTATACTCTTTTATAGTTATCAAAATATCATAATAGACATATATATATAGGGGTTCGATTCCCCTCGCCTCCACCAAAGAAAGAAGTCTTTATTGCAAAATGAAGACTTTTTTAATAGTATCTTTTATTGTCTCGGGTATTGCGCTCATATGGATCAAACCAATAATCGCTTTGTAGATATTATCTCATGCGATAATATTGATGTAGTATTTATCATAAATCTATACGAATTTCATCACATTATTAGTATCGTACTATAAAATGGTATAATTATACTGTGTTGAGTTTTCAAAAAGTTTATGATACATTGATTTTACGTAAAGAATACACTGTTTTGCTTTTATAAAGATTATATTTAATTTATATTGTTAGTTGGATACACGAAACCTATTGAAATATAGTATTGTATCAAAGGTATGAAGATATTGTTTATATACATGAATATTAAAGGGAGGTGCACACATGTATAAATTACTTATCGTGGATGATGAAGAAGAGGTCAGACATGGCATTGTCAAAAAAATTGACTGGAGTCAGTTCAATTTTGTAGTAATAGGTGAAGCTGAAAATGGTAGAGAAGCACTAGATATCATCGAAGACAATATTCCGGATATTATTATAACTGATATTAGTATGCCTTTAATGAACGGTCTTGAATTGGCGAAATCGGTAAAACAAAGTTTTCCTACTGTGAAAATTGTTATACTTTCAGGCTATGATGATTTTAAATTTGCACAACAGGCTATAAAGTACGGTGTATCAGATTATATATTAAAGCCTGTTTTACCCGATGACTTAAATAAGCTAGTTGGTAAACTAAAAAATCAACTTGACAATGAAATAGAAGAAAAGAAAGATAGAAAGAAATTGGAACAGCATTATCTAGATAGCCTTCCAATCTTAAAAGACAACTTTCTTACATCACTGGTAATCGGTAACCTTGAAATCGGTGAAATTGAAAGCAAGATAAGCTTTTTTGATTTAACTATAAGGGGTAATTTCTTTTCCGTAGCCATTATTGGTCTGGATAAAAAAAGTATAGAAATTCTAGAAAATGAAGAAAAAATAAAAGATCTAACAAAGTTTGCGGTTTTAAAAATTGCACAGGATATTTTGAGTAACAACACTACTGGAGAGGCTTTCTATTACGGGAATGCATTAGTTATTATTGCAGGAATGAATGATAATGCAAGAGCAGATGCATGCAACAAATTATTTTTAGTACTCGATGAGATTAGGCAGAATGTTGAGAAATATCTTAGTATTACGATAACAATTGGGATAGGAAACATTATTGAAAACATTGTTCAGATGAAAGAATCCTACGACACTGCAAATATTGCACTTGAATACAAACTGGTTCTTGGAGGAAATAAGATAATTTTTGTTGAGGATATTGAGCCTGTGTCAAACAATATGATCTGTTTGGAAGAAGAAAAAGAGAAAAAACTTTTATCAAGCATAAAATTCGGAGATAATAAAAATGTAGAGAATGCTGTGCAAAATTTGTTTAACGATTTTAGTGGTATTCAGGCACCTATAAATGAGTATCACCTTTATTTTATGGAGATTTTCACAATGCTATCAAAACTGTCTAGAATATATCAGCTTGATATAATGGACATGCTCCCTGAAAACTATAATTTATACTTAGAAATAAATAACTTCAATTCTATGGATGAAGCTGAAAACTGGATTATGAGCTTAAGTATCGAACTGATGAAGCAAATAGCCAGTGAAAGATTAACAACTACCCAGAGACTTTTGGAAAAAGCAAAGGATTATATCAACAGTAACTATAACGACACAGAGCTCAGCGTACAAAAGTTAGCTGACTATTTGTTTATTAGTGCAAGTTATTTGAGCTTGATTTTTAAAAAAGAAGCAAAAGAAACATTTCTAAAGTATTTAATACGAATTCGATTAGACGTAGCAAAAAACCTTTTAAGGAATCCTGGCATGAAAATATCAGAAGTCGCAGGAAAAGTTGGATATCCTGATATCAGTTATTTTAGTTATTTTTTCAAGAAGAATTTTGGGGTTTCTCCAAGAGAGTATAAGAACTCAGAAGCGAACAAGTTGGAGCAGAAAAATGAAAAGTAAACTAAAAAGGATATTGAAAAAAGTACCAAAAGCTGCACGAAGAGGCTTTAGAATAAACAGTATTCAATCAATAATAACGCTATCATTTTCTGCTGTTACAATGTTAGCTATGACCATGGTTGGGATTGGGTTATATAGTTCTTTCTCTGATAATGCTGAAGTAAATGCTGCATCTAGTGCACAGCAGATTATGGAGCAAGCAACAATCAATTTAGAAAACTACCTAGAAGACATGATGGAAATATCGGATATAATCCGTAAAAATATGAGAGAAGTAACTCCAAACAGTATTCAAAACCTTGATAATTTACTATCGCTGACTCTGGAGATGAGAAAAGACATAGTGACTGTAGCAATATATACAGGTAATGGTAACGTCATACTGACGAATCCTGTTTATGATACTGATTACAATTATCAAATTCATGAGCAGGAATGGTTTAAGCAAACAATTAGTAATCCTGATATGTATTTGATCCAACCGCCGTATGTCCAAAGGCTGTTTGAAGGTAGACGCCCCTGGGTGGTTTCGATGAGTAGTGGACTTAGCGTAGAGTACTTGGGGAGGACTGAAACGTGGGCTGCAATGGTAGATTTGAATTTCAGCTTGATCGAGCAACTTTGCAATAGGGTAAGCTTAGGAAAACGTGGATATATTTATATTGTTGATGAATACGGGAACATAATCTATCATCCACAACAGCAGCTTCTATATTCGGGACTGAAACAAGAAAGTATTAGCGAAGTATTAGAGCAGGAACAGGGATCATTCATTGAAGATTTTCAAGGAGAAAGCCGGATATCGACTGTAAAAAACATCCAGTTTTCTAACTGGAAAATGGTAGGTATCAGTTATGTAGATGAGCTGGCCGAAAATCAGTGGGACTTAAATAATTACATTATGTATATATTGATTTTTGGAATTGTTTTCGTTATTCTAGCTTCCATCTTCCTGTCTTCAAAGATATCAAAACCGATCAAGCGACTCGAACACCAGATGAACCGTGTTGAACAAGGTGATTTCGATATTGAGAACTTGGAAGTTAAAGGCGAGGATGAAGTAAAACGACTTACGAAAGCATTTAATTTAATGATTTCAAGGATTAAGCAATTAATGGAACAAATCGTCAATGAACAAGAAGAAAAAAGGAAAAGTGAATTTAAAGCACTTCAAGCACAAATAAACCCACACTTTCTATACAATACTCTAGATTCTATTATCTGGATGAACGAAAATCAAAACCATCAGGGTGTATCAGAAATGACAGCAGCACTTGCAAAATTTTTCAGAATAAGCATAAGTAAAGGCAATGAGATAATAGATGTTGCAGACGAGATTGAACATGTAGGAAATTATTTGCTCATTCAGAAAATAAGATACAAAAATAAATTTGATTATTCAATTGATGTACAGGAACAAGCATATGGATATAGAACATTAAAACTGATACTACAACCGATTGTTGAGAATGCCATTTATCATGGAATCAATAAAATTCAGGAAAAAGGCGAAATTAACATCAGAGCAGTTGTAGAAAACGATCATCTTTTATTTAGTGTAACTGATAATGGATATGGAATAAAACCAGAGCGACTAAAAGAAATTTTCAAACGAGAACCAACCAATAAACGCACTTCAGGCGTTGGACTAAAAAATGTTCATGAGAGAATTCAATTAAGTTACGGCAGTGGTTTTGGCGTAGATATTGAAAGCATAATAGAGGTTGGAACAACAGTAAACATTCGGATACCATTGATAAAGCTACAAAAGGGAGAGAATAATGAGTAGAATTTATAGAATCGCCTTACTAGTATTAACAATAATAATTGTATTGTCGCTATTTGGGTGTGCAAAAAATGATTTATCAAATAGTGAAGAAAAATATAGCATTAAAGTAATAGTAAAAAATCGTAGCCATGCTTTTTGGTCGGTTGTTCAAATGGGCGCTGAAACTGCAGCCAGAGAATTTAATATTGACTTAGTTTTTGATGGACCTGAAAACGAAGAGGATATCGATGGACAGATTCAACTGGTTGAAGATGCCATTGCTATTGACTCTGACGCGATTGTGCTTGCAGCTAGTGATTATGTTAGGCTGGTACCTGTAGCAGAAAAAGCGATAGCTTCAGGTATACCAGTGATTGTTATCGATTCTACAATTGAGTCAGATAAAATGGACAGCTTTGTTGGCACTGACAATATGGATGCAGGTAAAAAGGTGGGCGAGTCGTTAATTGACAAAGTAGGAACAGAGTGCACCATAGCTGTAATTAGCTTTGTAAAAGGTGCGGCATCAGCTACGCAAAGAGAAACGGGATTTGCTGAAACAGTAAGCGATTATCCAGGCGTTGAGGTTATCGAAACAGTTTACTGTAACTCTGATGAATTACTAGCCCAACAGCTGACAAAAGATATTGTTCAAGACAATCCTCAAATTGATGCGATTGTATGCTTGAATGCATACAGCACTGCAGGAGCAGCACGTGGAATTGATGAGCTTGGTTTGGCTGGCGAGATTATAATTATTGGTTTTGACAGCACCCCATTAGAAATAACCTTCTTGGAGAAAGGCGTAATACAATCACTGATAGTACAAAACCCATTTAATATGGGATATCTTGGTGTTAAGTATGCACTTGATTCTATAAACAATAAAAAAATACCAAAGAATGTTAATACAGGATCTGAAGTGATAGATATTGACAATATGTACCTACCGGAAAACCAAAAACTTCTATTCCCATTTACTGAGTAATTTACTACTATTTCTGTTAATAGATTTAGTGTTTCTAAAGCCCGTTTTACCATATAATAGGCTTTTTGAGATCATTACACATCATTTTACATGAATTTTAACTGTAATCTTTAGAGGAAATCACAATTTTCTTGTTATTTTTCACATGTCATTTTATCAAGTATTTTTATAGAATTAACAAATCAGAGGACTGACAATGTTAGTTATTATGCAAAAACATTTTGAGGTATCTATATGAGTGAATTGCTTCTAAATATGGAAGGTGTCGAAAAGTATTTCCCAGGCGTACACGCTTTGAAAAAATGCTGCTTCGATTTAAGAAAAGGAGAAGTGCATGCACTTGTTGGCGAAAATGGTGCAGGAAAATCCACATTGATGAAAGTTCTAACCGGTATATTCATACCTGAATCGGGACAAATAACACTTGAGAGTAAATGTGTCAATTTTAAATCACCAAGACAAGCCCAACTAGCCGGAATATCTATTGTGCATCAAGAGCTCAATTTGATGAACCACTTAACAGCAGCGCAAAACATTTTTATTGGTAGAGAAAGCGATGGGTTGTTTCTCAATGAAAAATCAATCAACGATAAAACACTAGAGCTTTTTAAAAAATTAAATATCAAACTAGATCCAGAAGAAAAAGTTGGAAATCTGTCAGTTAGTCATCAACAGATGATAGAAATTGCAAAAGCTATTTCTTATGATGCAAAGATTATCATATTTGATGAGCCAACTGCAACACTAACAGATGTAGAGATTGAAGAGCTGTTCAAAATCATGAATGAACTAAAGAGCCAAGGCGTTGGTATGGTGTATATTTCTCACAGAATGGACGAAATTAAGAAAATCTCTGACAGAGTAACGGTATTGCGAGATGGAGAATACATAGGGACTGAAGATTCTGCAAAGGTTAAGATTGACGATATTATTCACATGATGGTTGGACGCATCACGTATGAAGAGCATAAAAAAATAAGTGATAACAAAGAAAAGCCGCCCGTTGTGTTAAAGGTAGAGAATATGAGTTCAAAGGATGTAAATAATGTATCCTTTGAATTACATAAAGGTGAAATTCTTGGGTTCGCAGGGCTTATTGGAGCAGGTAGGACAGAGCTTGCACGTTTAATATTTGGTGCAGACAAAAAGACGACAGGTGAGATTTATCTGGATGGCAAGAAAGTAAATGTAAAAAGTCCACATGATGCTGTTCGCCTCGGTATTGGCTATTTGTCAGAAGACAGAAAGCGATATGGTTTATCACTTGGAATGAGTGTTGCAAACAATATTGTCATGCCTAACCTTGATGAGTATATAACTGCCGGTATTATCAGTGAAAAGAAGATAAAAAAAATCGCTTCTGAATATGTAGATAAGATCAATATTAAAACGCCATCCGTAGGACAACTGGTAAAAAACCTGTCCGGTGGAAACCAACAGAAAGTAATCATCGCAAAATGGCTACTTAAAAACAGTGACATATTGATATTTGATGAACCAACAAGAGGTATAGATGTTGGAGCAAAGAGCGAGATTTATAAGATTATTAACAAATTAGCAAAATCAGGTAAATCAATCATTATTATTTCGTCTGAACTTCCTGAGCTCTTGCGTATGAGTGATAGGGTTTTAGTAATGTGCGAAGGCACGCATACTGCAACACTTGAACTTGATCAGATAAATCAAAATACAATTATGAAATATGCAACTCAGCATTAGGGGGAGAAAGAATGTTAAAGAGTATAAGAAATAGCGGAACACATAAGATGCTAGCGTTTGCTGCATTGATTGTGATATACATATTTTTCGCTATAGCAGGTAATAACTTCACGTCGGTATCTACTACATTAAATATCTTAGCATCCTCATACTATGTAGGATTTTTAGCATTGGGTGTAACATTTGTAATCATAACCGGTGGTATCGACCTTTCAATAGGTGCAGTAATGATGTGCTCTGCATTGGTTGGTGGACAGTTATATAGAAATGTTGGACTACCAATATGGGCAGTGTTAATTGCAATGATCGCATTTGGCACACTAATAGGTTGGGTCAATGGTCTTCTTGTAACCAAACTAAAACTGCCACCATTTATCGCAACGCTTGGAATGATGATGGTTTCACTGGGACTTGGATCTATAATAACAGGAACATCGACTAAGAACTTCCCGACCATCCTAGAGCCTGATGGCTGGTTCTCAAGAGTTTTCTTTAGAACAGAGAGTGGTTTTCCAATGGGCGTTGTGTACTTAATAATATTTTTCATATTCACTTTCATCATCTTGAATAAGACGAAAATAGGCCGATATATCTATGCAATAGGTAGCAATGAAGAAGCAGTAAGACTATCTGGCATAAAGGTTAATGTATGGAAAGGTCTTGCATTTGTAATCAGTGGATTTGCAGCTGGTCTAGGAAGTATATTCTATGCAGCAACATATACAGTAATCATCCCAAACACTGGTAACGGGATAGAGTTACAAGCTATAGCCGCAGTAGTTATTGGTGGCACGTCTTTGTCCGGAGGCAAAGGCTCTCTCACAGGAACAATGATTGGTGTATTTATTATGAGCATCCTCAAAAACGGTCTCATATCTATGAATTTGCCAGCACCGTTCCAGACTTTCTTTACAGGAATCGTTGTTTTAGGCGCTGTGTTGATTGATGTTTACAGAAATAAAAAAGCGAACAAGGTAAAGAAATTAAGTTAATTGTAATCAGTTTAAGCAGCAATGCTTATAATAATAATTGGAGGAAAACATAATGAAAAAGATTCTAATCATGGTATTGGTTTTATCTTTATTAGTAGTTGCTTTTGCAGCATGCACACCAAAAGCAGACGAACCAAAAGATGAGCCAATGAAAGAAGAAACCAAAGAGGAACCTAAAGAAGAAACTAAAGAAGAAGAAACTCCTGGCTATTACTCAGTAATCGCAAAAGGCTTCCAACATCAATTTTGGCAAGTTGTCAAAAAGGGTGCCGAACAAGCAGCAGTAGACCTTGAAGTAGAAATATACTTTACAGGTCCTGAAGGCGAAAGCGCACAAGCAGCTCAGGTAGACATGCTTAATGCAGAACTTGCTAAGAACCCAAAGGCTATATCTCTTGCAGCACTAAACACAGAAGCTGTATTAACACAACTACAGGAAGCTGCCGACAAAGGCATTCCGGTTATTGGATTTGACTCCGGCGTACCTAATGCTCCTGCAGGACAGATCGCAGCGAATGCTTCAACAGACAATGAAAATGCAGCTGCACTTGGTGCAGAGATGATGTATGAAGCTCTCAAAGCACAACTTGATGCAGCTACAGCTGATAGTCCGCTCGTAATTTCTGTGTTCTCACAGGATGTAACAAGTGCTTCAGTTGGCGGACGTACAAAGGGCTTTGCAGAAAAAATGTATGAACTTGTTGGCGACAATGCAGCAATCACAGGCGACTATAATGCAATCAACATGGGCGATGCTGATACAGCAGCTGTAATCATTGATGTTACAGTTGGTGCAACACCTGATATCACTGATATGACAAATGCTGCAAACGGACTACTTAATACAGAAGGTCTAGTTGGCGTATTCTGCTCAAACGAAGGTGCTGTTAATGGAATATTGGCTGCTATGAATGCTGGATCAGTAATTCCTGATGGCGTAAAAGTTGTTGGATTCGACGCAGGTGCTGGACAAAAAGCAGCTGTTAAAACAGGCGTATTCATGGGCTCTATCACACAAGATCCTTACATGATTGGCTACTTGGCAGTTGAGTTAGCAGTTAAAGCTGCAAACGGCGAAGCTGTTGCGGATGTTGATACTGGTGCAAAATGGTATGATGCAACCAACATGGATGAACCCGACATTGCCGAACTTCTATATGACTGATAAATAACAAAAATTTATCTTTAAAAAATGACCTTCTTTGGCAAATGCCTGTGGAGGTCATTTTTAATTCTTGAATGTACAATAGGGTGTAAATAGATATAAAGCAACATCTACTATTCTGTTTGCAAATATATCTAATCATATATATCATCTTCTTGATGCTGTTTCTTGACATGAATCCTTCGTTGAATTGCACTCTTGGTCAATAGTAGCAACAAATACACAATAGTACTAATGATGATAATACACACACCGGATGGAATGTTGATGTAGTAAGATACTGTAAGCCCAATAAAACAAAATATCATGCTGATGATGATGGATCCAACTACAACCTTGCCGAATGTTTTGAAAAATATTTTCGCAATAGATACTGGAATAGTCATCAATGCAATGGTTAATATTATACCTACAATTTTGATAAGCACAATGATTCCAATAGGAATCATTGTATATACAATCCACTTTAGCAAGTTAACCTTAAAACCACGTGCTTTAGCATATTCCTCATCGAATAGATAGACGATAAAATAATTGTACAACATCGTAAATACTAAAACTATAACTGCTGTAAATATTGCCATATACAATAATGCATTAGTAGAAACAGAAAGAATATCTCCAAATAAATAACTTGTCATATCTGGCATATAGCCAGGTGCTAGTGCGATAAAGAGTATCCCGAGTGCCATTCCAAAAGACCACAATACACCTGTTATGGTATCTGCTTTCATTTTCTTTGTACTAGAAAGTTTTGATATCAACAATGATGATCCAATCGCAAAGAAAAGACCACCCCAGATGGGTTCAAATCCCAGTAAATACCCAAGTCCTATACCTCCAAATGAAGCATGTGCGACACCGCCTGACATACTAACTAGCTTTTTCTCTATTGCAATAGTACCTATGATACCTGTTACAATACTTGCAAGGACTGCAGCAATGACTGCATTACGCATAAACGCGTATTCAAGAATTGCTTCTATCATATTGCCATCCCTCCTTTAAGCTTTTCCTCTAACTCAATAGGAGATGCATATTCCTGTGCCTCGTTATTGATATAAATGACAGAGTCTGCAATATCAAACAGGTTATGTATGTGATGACTTGCAATAATAATTGTCTTATCTTTTTTTAGTTGATTGAGAAACTCATATAATTCTTGTGTAGATTTTGCATCTAGACTGCTGTCGGGTTCATCGAGGACTATGATTTCTGCATTAGAAGAAAGTGCTCTTGCAATCACTGCACGTTTCAGTTGTCCTCCAGACAGTTGGCTGATCTCACGGTTTTCAAAACCATTGAGTCCAACAAGCTCAATTGCATCTAGCGCTTTTTGTTTCTGTGGTTGTGTGTATTTATTGTATAATTTCACTTTATGATTGAGTGTACCCGTAAGTACCATATCATTTACTGTCATCGGGAAAGTAACATCAAACCAAGGATTTTGTGCAACATACCCAATTGCAGCACTTTCTTCTGGAACTATATTTCCTTTACCAGGCTTTAGTAAACCAGTTATTAACTTAATGATGGTGCTTTTTCCTCCACCGTTGGGTCCTATGAGCACGGTTAATGTCTTTTCCTTTATTGAAAAGCTTACATTTTGAATCGCACAGACTTCTCCATAGCAGTATCTTACATCATCAAATATTATGACGTTTTTATTACTCACTTGTATTCACCTGTTTTTCCAAAGATGTTATAAAATCTCTAAGTCCTTGAATATAATCATATGTAAGCGGTGTTACTTGTATCACTATGCCATCAATCTCTTTTGCAATAGTCTGGGCTTGGTTATCATCAAACTCTGCCTGATAGTAAATAGCATGGATATCTAGCTCTCTAGCATGTTCTATCACTTCTTGTATTTCACTTGCTGTTGCCTTTTTCCCTTGTGCTTCAATAGAGATCATTTCAAGTCCGTAATCATCTGCAAAATATCCATACGCACCATGATATATCATAAAAGAATTGCTTTGAAACTCAGATGTTTTTTCTTTTATTTCATTATCTAGAAGCTCTATTTCTCTGATATACCTCTTTGCATTCTCTTGATATGTTTGTCTGTTTTGTTCGTCAATTTTTGATAATTCATCCGCAATTGTCTGCACCATAACCATCGAACGCTTTGGACTGAGCCAGAGATGTGGATCTACCATAGTTTCATCTGTGCCCGCTTCATCTTCTTCTTCGTGCACATGATCAGTCATAGTACGCACCGGAAATACTGTGTTCACTATGTCTCTTAGTTTAACGATGATAATATCTTTATTAAAGTCACTTGCTTTGGGAAGAATATTCGCTTCTTCTGTTGGCATTTGCATTGAAAAGTATATCGACGCATTGGATAATGCCTGCATCTCGCTGGATGTTGGTTGATAATTAGTTGGGCTATAGCCCGGTGGCACGAGTGTCACAACTTTTGCATGCTCCCCAGCGACTTCTTCAACAAAGGTAGCAAGTGGAACAATGCCAACAGCGATAATAATTTGACCACCCTCTATATAATTGGGCTGATTTATTTCAGTACCTGCACATCCACTGATCATCAGTATGACAACAATAGACAGTATAAGTATGCTTTTATTCAAGAAAACCTCCTCGGTGGATACAGATTGTACTATGATAGTATCATGCATAAAACATGCTGTCAAAACACAAACTACGATATTATTATATGTTTATACACATTGTTAATTCTTTTTCTTTTCCAAGTAAACTTCTATCTCAAACTTATCAAAATGCACCTTTTCAATAAAGTCCTCAGATAAAAAACGCATAAGAAAAAATTCGTTAAGATCTCGTTTATGTTTATTGAGCACTATGGGCCGTGGTATATCAAAATGCTCACAAATGGTATCAACACCACAAAAAACAGTGTCTTCAGTGAAATTGGTATCCAGCTGTATCATGTGACTTCTGATAATTTTATTTTTCTTTATTGTCTTTCCCCAGATCTTTAGCATGTATCATCCTTTTATAACTTATATTTTACGTGCACTTTTTGGTGTATATCCTTTCAATTCCTTAAAGGAGCGATTAAAGGTCCGAATGCTTGAAAAACCCGTTTCATATGCAATGTCTATAATATGTTTCTTTGTAGTTTTAATCAATTCCTCGGCTTTGCTAATCCTGCTATGTGTTAGATAGGACTTAAAATTTGTGCCGGTAGTGTTTTTGAATAGACGTGAGAAATAATAGCTACTCAATCCAACATAACTGGATATCTTCTCCAATGTTATTTCTGTGTCATAATTGTTTTCAATATGTCTCAGTGCTTGCTGCATTGGATTTGTTTCTGTTGAAGAAGGAATTGCAGATTTGCTTATTATATCTTGATAATAAGATGGAAATGATCTAAACAACAAAAGAACCAGCTCAGATACTCTGAGCTTTGCAAATGAATAGGACTGTTCATTCTTAGTTTCTACTTCATTAATAACGCTCATAAAAATATTGGCTATACTACTATTCAATTTGTTTTCTTCTAAATGCTTCTTCTCAATGCATATTGAACAAGGTGTAATATCTTTCCCCCAATATTTTGATTCATTCAAGACTTTTGACTTAAATATAATCATCATTCCCTTTGATCCTTCACCTACATTATTGTAGTAGTGAATATCATTGCTTCCACAGATTGAGATATCACCTTCATGTAGTATCTTATACTCACTATTGATGCCTACACCAACGCTACCTTCACAGATATAAAGCATTTCAATATCTGAATGCCAATGGGCAACAAAATTAAGATTTCTTGTTTTTCCTGCATGAATCGAAACCTTATCCTTATAATCGATATTTTCATAAAAAGCTTTCATCTAGACCTTCTCAATACTATGTTTGAATTCTGTAAATTATAACAAAAAGCGCAATAAGTGTCCATTCTGTATATCAAGTTGGCGAGATTTTTATAAAATATTTTTATATGCTCTTTATATAGCAAAGAGGAGGTATTCTTGAATGAATAAAAAAGCATTGATAATTTGGGGTGGATGGTCAGAACATCAACCAGAGCAGGTTGCAAAAAAACTTGAGGGCATGCTGTTGGATAATGGATTTGATGTGAATGTTTCAAACGATTTAAATGTATTACTGAACGAAGATTACTTAAAATCACAAGACCTCATCGTACCATGTATCACGAATCATGAAATCACACCACAACAGCTCAATCCACTACTTGAAGCAGTCGCATCGGGTGTCGGACTTGCTGGTGCGCATGGTGGACTTGGCGATAGCTTTCGTAAAGAGTTCTTCTATCAATTCATGGTCGGTGGACAATGGGTTGCACACCCCGGTAATGATGGCGTGACATATACTGTCAACGTGAAGAAGAATACATCATCTCCTATTATTGATAATATTGATGACTTTGAAGTGTGTTCTGAGCAATATTATTTGCATGTTGATCCTGTTGTGAATGTACTCATGACCACAAAATTCCCGGTTGTTAATGGTTATCATGGAACTAACGGTGCAGTGGACATGCCGGTGATGTGGACAAAGATGTGGGGCTATGGACGTGTATTCTACTCC
>JAGLOK010000134.1 GCA_023139005.1 Clostridiales bacterium
TGAAGCATTATTGCGCTGGAATCATTATGAGCTTGGATTAGTTTATCCTGATGATTTTATAGAGATTGCAGAGCGTACCGGACTTATTATCAATATCGGTAAGTGGGTTTTATCTGTCGCCTGTAGTCAATTAAAGCTATGGAACGAGAAATATAAAAAACGCATGAAAATGGCAGTAAACATTTCTATAAAACAACTTGAAGATGGGAATATCAAAGAAAACATCATTGACGTAATCAAGGATACCGGAATCGATCCCTGTTTGATAGAGCTTGAGATAACAGAGGGAACATTGATGAAGAACATAGAAAATACAGTAGACATCGTGAATAATCTAAAAGAGCAAGGAATCCGTATCGCCATTGACGACTTTGGTACAGAATACTCCTCTTTAAACTATATCAAACACCTTGCAATCAGTCGCATAAAAATATCAAAAGATTTTATCGACGGTATCAATGAAAATAAAAGTGATGAATCAATCATCTCCTCTACCATAATGCTCGCCAAAGAACTAGGACTAGATGTTGTGGCAGAAGGTGTTGAGCATGAACTGCAATATCAATATTTGAAAGACAATGTTTGTGATATCATACAAGGCTTCTTATTTTACAAACCCATGCCTGTATCCCAAATTGAAAAAGAACTGACAGTCAATAAAAGTATGTCCGACTGATTCTTCATAGTCAATTAAGCAGAAACTCCATTTCCTTTATATTCTAAACTACTAAGCACATTGTAATTACCAATAATTTCTTATATTTACTTATGTTTATACTTTTAATTAGATTATCATTAGAAATATTAATCAAATGATTAAATCGCTTGATTAGTTTTCTGGTTTATGCTACATTTCTTAACAAGCGCTGTCGATATATGGCGCAATATCAATACAGGAAGGTAGTCACTATGAAAACAAAATATAATAACGACTCAACTCAATCTACGAATAATATGCGAATAAAACCGCTGCTGTTTGGAATCATCGGCGCGCTTCTCTTTTTCTTTATCGGATGGGAATACAATATTCCACTGATGGTATGGGTAGCATTTCCCATGCTAATGTTTGCCTTTCGATCTGCTCGAAAATGGGTTCATACCCTTCCGTTCATTGCACTTCTCATTGTAGTGAAGTATCTATCGATGCGAGGCGGCTGGGAGATGGAGCTTTGGTTGCAGATTGTACTTTGTGTTGTGGGTGTCATGCCACTGGTCCTTCCGCTGCTATTAGACAGATCGTGTCATGACAAGATTCATCCTTTGGTCGCAACGCTACTGTTTCCTTCGGCATATTTGATCTTGGACTATCTGCTTACTTTCTTGAATGTGGGAATGACGCTATCGCTTGCATATTCTCAAAGTACTTTCTTAGTACTCGCACAAAGCGCATCACTATTGGGAAGCTGGTTTATTGGATTTATGGCAACATGGTTTGCTCCCATTATACTACTGCTTTTAAGAAATCTGTCTAAAAATAAAATCACTTGGAAACTGGTCATCATATACTTTTCGATTTTTACTGCGTTGATTATGTATGGCAGTCTCAGGATGGTTATATCCGTTCCCAAAAGTCCTACGGTTCGCATCGCTTCAATAACAGTTGCACATGAGCAAAACTATTGGGATATAACAGACGATAACACACCGAAAGAGGATGCAGCAATCAAAAAAACTGAAATGAAAGCACTACAGGACAATCTGTTTGATTTATCTCAGAAGTCTGCAGACTATGGTGCAAAAATCATTTTCTGGTCCGAAGGAAACTATCCGCTGTATGAAGACGACTATGTAGATTTTATCGACAAGGCCAAACACTTTGCAATCCAAAACCAAGTGTATTTTATGCCTGCATGTGTCATGCTTCGATACAATCAGACGAAAAATGATAACATTGCCATCATGATCGACCCAGAAGGAAAGATTGCATATAATTATGAAAAGACAATATCTTGGTATCCTACCGATTCTGATGGTATCATCCCAACAATCGAGACACCGTATGGAAAAGTATCAACTGCGATTTGCTTGGATATGGATGTGCCCTCAATGATACAACAAGCCAATATGGCAGATATCATGCTGGTACCGGGATATGACACAAAAAAAATCGCTGACTATCATACCCGTGTCTCCTTCCTGCGTGGAATAGAAAATGGATTTTCTGTGGTTCGTCAAGCCAACCTGGGTACATCGATCTCAGCGGACTATCTGGGCAATACTCTATCCTATCAGAGCTTCTTCTATACTGATGAGAATGTCATGATATCAGATGTGCCGACAAAAGGCGTTTGGACGCTGTATGGCGCAACAGGTGAAATCTTTTTATGGATAGTAATTGCCGGATTTATCATAATCATGGGAAGACATATTTGGACTCTTGGAAGGAAGAAATAATATGCACATATATTGCATCAAGATACAATAATTTAAGGGGCTGGAACAGCCCCTTAATACCATACCCAGCCGAACAGGAAAATGACAATCAACCATTGTGAAAAGGAATCATTTAATACTATACTAACAAAGAAAGAAAGTAAGCAAGTTTCAGCAGTTTTTTGACCTTTATATCTTATTCTACACATGCTAAACATATTGAATTACCCCTCATAGTACTTGCAGATAGAAATATCATAATCAACTCAAATCATACACAAATAATATTTAAATCACACACAAAACATATATTTATTTCTTATTATCATTATATAAAGCCGATAAGCTTATTTATTGGCAATAAACTTAAGGAGAATAAATATGGAAACAGCAAACACTTCAAACAAAAAACTAATTATCATATGCACAACTATAATACTTGTTGTGGCAATCGTCATGACAGGTGTGTTTATTATCACAAAAGATAAACCCAGTAAAAATGTGGTTATAGGCGGCATGGGAAATATGATTGATATGGAGATGTCATATGAGGATTTTACATTCGGTATGAAAGAAGACCTATCGCAGGAAGTTATGGATGAGGTTAAGTCACTATATGATGAATTTTTGCAAGCCTTGGAAAACAACGATGATAAAGAGATTAATAATGTATTTGAAAAACTGAGCAATCTAGAGGTATACGATGAAGGTGCTATGCAAAGCGGAATGATTGAGATATCACCTGAAGAATTTGCGAAGCTTGATCCGGACGGTGACGGAATTATCGTTTTTGATAAGGGAGATCTTCCTGATGGTGTTGAAGTAGAATCAATCGGAGGGAATTAAAATGACCAGAAAAACAATCATAACTATCACTGTAGTTGTTGTAGTTATTTTGCTTGCAGTAACAGCAATGAAGATATTTGATATCAAGCTGTTTGACAAAAAAAACAAGAGTGAAAAAGACAATTTTATCAAAAAAACAATGGAAATTCAAGAAGTTACCAAAGGGAACGTAAGCAATGCTATATCATCATCTGGTAAAGCATCATTAAACGAGACTGTAACGATGCACCTTCCCATAAATATGAAAATTGATAATGTAGAAGTTAAAAGCGGCGCAATGATAAAAAAGGGCGATGTTATAGCAGGATTGGATGTCAAAGCGCTAAAAAACGAGCATGATGACATCATGGCGCAGCTGAACAAAGCAAAAATTGAATTGGGTAAAATGGAGGGATACACCAATATAAGGATAATAGCGGATCAAATGGGAATAGTCACAAATAATATTCTGAGCAATTATGAATATGAAAAGATATTAGAAACACAAAAGAAGATAACCATCACACAAAACAACAAGGAAGTAAAAGTACACAGAGATTATATTCCTGTTATAAAAAAAGTGGCAGATTTGCTGAATGAAAACAAAATTGTACTTGCTATCGAAAATGAAAACTATAGTACCACGATAGGAGAAAATCTACCCGATGGAGAAATCAGTCGAATTTATAAGAAAGCAAAGAGCGGAAGCAAAGTAAAGCCAGGAGATGTTCTCTTTATAATAAAAACTGAAAACAAAGACATGAAAACTCAAATAAATAGCATTGAAGAACTCGAGCAAAAACTAGATACGGTGAATGCTTTAATCAATTCTCCACAGATACAGGCTACTTATTCTGGGATTATTGATGAAGTAACTATCAAAGAAGGCAGCATGCATGAAGCAAATCAAGATATCATAAAAATCAAGTTACAAGATAATGTTACAGTTAACATAAGCATTATAGAAAAAGAAATGAGACAGCTTGAAATCGGTCAGCATGCAAATGTGAAATTCGGAGAAGCTATTATGGAAGCTGAGGTGCTGCATATTAATTATAATGCGAACGATGAAGGAAAGTTTAATATTGAACTTAAAGTAGTAAAAATTGATGATAGTGAAAACGACATATTGCCTAATACAAAAGCCACTGTCAACATATTGCTGGAGGAGAAACAGGATGTTTTGAAAGTGTCTGTTGATGCTATAAAAACAGACAGTAAAGGAGAATATGTATTAGTTTATACCGGGAATCCCGAAGATTTGACAACCTATACAGTTGATACGATTCCTGCAGAAAAAAGGTATATCAAAAAGGGTCTAGTGACACCATTGTATGCAGAGATAACAGAAGGCGTCTTTGAGGGTGAAAAGATAGTAGTTGTCAATGTATCCAAGAATGATAATCAAGACTTCTACTCATCAATGATAGGATTTTAGGTGATATTATGAAACAATTAATCAAGCTTAAAAACATCAGCAAAATCTATAAAATGTCTGATATACAAGTTAAGGCACTAGACGATGTGGATCTTGTAATTAATGAGGGCGAGTTTATAGCACTGGTAGGACCTTCGGGCAGTGGAAAATCGACACTTATGAATATTTTGGGGTGCTTGGATGTTCCGTCGTCCGGCAGCTATATTTTAAACAATGAAAACATCGAAACTGCAACAGAAGGGAAATTGGCGAAAATAAGAAATGAAAACATCGGTTTTGTATTTCAAAGCTTTAACTTACTAAACAATATGAGTGCTGTTGATAATGTTTCGCTGCCATGTAAATATGCGAAAATGAGAACAAAAGAAAGCCGAAGACTGGCAAATGAAGCACTAAAATTGGTAGGACTTGAGAATAGGAGAAATCACAAGCCGTATGAACTGTCCGGCGGAGAGCAGCAGAGAGTAGCTTTTGCTCGTGCACTGCTTAACAAACCATCTATTTTACTGGCGGATGAGCCTACAGGAAATTTGGATAGTAATACAAGCAAAGAAATCTTAGATCTTATGTGCGATTTGAATGAACAAGGTACAACAATAATATTAGTTACCCACGACAGAGATATAGCAAGCATTGCAAAACGAAAAATTAAATTGTTTGATGGAAAGATCGTTGATGACCTGCAAAAGGATGTGATTTGATGAGATTATCAGAATTGCTTAAATCTGCATTGTCTTCAATATGGTCTCGCAAAGTCAGGTCGTTTTTAACAAGTCTTGGAGTAATAATCGGAGTGTTTGCGGTGTCAGCACTATTGTCTGTCGGACAGGCAAGCATAAACAAAATGAATGAAAACATGAGTGATTTAAATGCTGATATTATTGAAGTTAATATATTTAACAACGAAAAGAAAATAAAGCTGTCTGAAATAGATAAAATTGCAGAAATGGATGCAGTAAAAAATGCTGCACCCAGTATTGAAACAAATACCGAAATAACTAAAGGCGAAAACAAAGCTTCAGCAAAAATGATTGCAACAACAAAAGATCTTTATGCTGTTAAGGATTACAAATTAAACAGGGGAAGATTCATTGGTGATATTGATGTGAACAGCCAGCTGAAATCAGTTGTTTTGGGACTAACCACTTGTCTTGAAATGTTTGGCACAACAGATGTAATCGGTGAAGAAGTATATATAAGTGGTACTAAGTATACGATAATTGGTGTGTTGGATGAGATGAAATCCAGCTTTATGAGTAATCCAAATAAGCAAATATATATACCTATTACCACGGGGCAAGTATATTATAGCCTAGGGAATATCAGTGCCATATCCATAATGCCAAAGGACGGGATGAATGAAAAAGCAAATGAAGCAATAAAAAACTTTTTATCCAAAAAATATTCTTCTAAGAATGATTATTATGTATCATCTGATGAAAATATTCAGGACTTTATTCAAGAATCCAACAAAACAATGATGGCGTTACTCGGTGGGATTGGCGGGATATCACTTTTGGTTTCTGGAATCGGCATTATGAACATCATGTTGGTTTCCGTTCGCGAAAGAACTAAAGAGATCGGAATCAGAAAAGCTGTTGGGGCAAAACGTAGAGATATATTAACTCAATTTTTGATTGAAGCAATGTCATTATCTCTTTTTGGTGGAATGATGGGTCTGCTTGTCACTATTCTAACTTCAGAGCTATTAGGAAGTGCAATTGATTTAACTATTGTCTTAGAACCTTGGATAGTATTACTGTCAACATTGTTTTCATTGGTTGTAGGTGTTGTCTTCGGATTGTATCCTGCGGTAAAGGCAAGTGCATTAAGACCTGTTGAGGCTTTGCACTATGAATAAAACAAGTATATAATTAAATTGCCTGTACATACTAGGTACAGGCAATTTAGATAGGAAAACTTATGAAAAAAACTGTATTGATCGTTGAAGATGAAATAAAAATAAGGAAAGTCACGGTGAATTATTTTGAAAAGAATAATTTCAACGTATTACAAGCAGGTGATGGGCGTACTGCAATCACTGTTTTTGAAGATAATCCGGTTGATTTAATTATCCTTGATGTTATGCTGCCCATACTTGACGGATGGACTGTATTAAGGAAGATAAGAAGCCGTTCAGATGTTCTTGTAATTATGCTAACAGCACTTGGAGATGAGGACGATAAACTGTACGGATTTGAATTGGGAGTGGATGAATATGTCACAAAACCATTCAGCCCCAAGGTGCTTGTCGCAAGAGCAAAAGCGCTGCTTAATAGAAGCACAACAGGCTTTGAAAAAAATGATGATACTACAGGAATATTTAATATTGATAAGCAAAATCACTTGATAGTCATTAATGGAGTGAAAATGGAGCTGACCCCAAAAGAATACTTGATTATGGAACTTTTATATGATAATAAAAATAACTGTCTAACAAGAGAACAAATATTAAACCAAGTATGGGGATATGATTTTTATGGTGATAATAGAGTGGTTGACAATCATATAAAAAATTTAAGAAATAAGCTAAAGGACCAAGGAAAGCTTATTAATACAGTAACCGGGTTAGGCTACTGTCTTGAGGTGTGAGATGAAAAAGAAGAAAAAACTTGCGTTTCAATTGTTCATAACGACATTTGCTGTAATGACATTAATAATTGCTATGATTATGCTGACACAATATTTGTTTTTTGACAGGTTATATGAAAACTATACCACGAAGAAGATGCATAAAAAGGTTGATGATATTTCAGCAATGATTGAAAATGATGAACTTGTGTATATGGATTTGGTATTGTTAGAAAATGAAATGATATTATCAAACAATGCTTTGTTGTCGATTACTGATGATTTTGGATTTGATTATAAAAATTACCTGTATCCAAAACAGAATTGGTATAAAATCACGGCAGAAACTGCTCAAAAAGCAATGGTAACCTTCGTAATTAATGATATTGATTTATACAGTTATAACTTCATGAGCAGTGAAAAAGAGGACTATCTTCCTGAAGTCGGGGACGAGTATTTAACAGAGTTTGAATATATTAATGAAAACGAAGTAAAAGTATACTATTTATTAGAACCCAATGATTCACAATTTATAAATGGTAAGCATATAAAGATTACTGATATGCAAGATGCATCCCCAGATGAAATCCTGACAGCCATGAATGATGTTCGCAGTATGTTTTGGGGAACTAGCGGTTCTATTGAGTTTATTAATGTGAATCTTGTTGAAGACAATACGATACTGATAAATAGTAAAGTTAATGATATTTATGGTAATTCTATAAATATTGAATGTATAGTATCATTAGAAAATGTTAGCAACGCAGCTTCAGCTCTACTGTCATATTATCCGTATTTTTTACTGTTTTCTGCGCTGTGTGCATTGATTGTTTCTTTGATATATTCAAGAAAAATCTCAAGGCCCATAATTAAAATCAGCAATATATCAGATAAGATGGCAAGATTGGAATTTGCCAGTCAGGTTGATGATAATCCCAATAATGAAATCGGTACATTGGGAATTAATCTGAATACACTCGCACATAATCTACAAAGTGCTCTATCGGAACTAAAAGATGCCAACACAAAGCTTGTAAAAGATATTGAACAAAAGAAAATACAAGAGGAAGCAAGAAAAGAATTTGTTGCAAATGTCTCTCATGAATTGAAGACACCTCTTGGCGTAATTAGATGCTACGCTGAAAGCTTAAAAGATAATATTATTACAAAACCAAAAAAAGAATATTATGATGATATCTTGCAAGAAACCGAAAAAATGACGCGTCTTGTGATGGAAATGCTGGAACTGTCAAAAGTTGAGTTAGGCGATTTAAAACTGAAACTTAAAACCTTCAATATCATGGGAGTGATACAAGACAATATCACAATGCATCAATTGGCAGCCACTGAAAAGGATATAGAAATTAAAATTGTTGGCAATTTTGCCGATATGAATGCTGATGTTGATAAAATCGACAGTGCGATATCAAACATTATAATTAATGCAATAAAATATGGTACAAAATCTAAAGATGTTACTATAAAAGGTGAGATACAAGATAATAAGTACAAAGTCAGTATTGTAAATGAATATGATAATATGCAAGAAGACGAAGCTGAAAAGTTCTTTGACAGATTTTATGTTGGAGATAAATCAAGACATGATGGCGGCACCGGACTTGGGTTATCGATTTGTTCGGCGATATTTGAAGCACATGGATTCGACTATGGTATAAACAGTAATGGGAAAACAATTGAGGTTTGGTTCATTTACGAGTAATTTTGGCTTTGCGACCTTTGGAAAATAGTTAATAAAATGACTGTAAAACAAAAGAAGTATTGACTATAGCACAATACTCAAGAAAGTCGGGTGTTTCTCTCTCATTGCATATTTATCAGCTTTATTCTGAGAACAGATATAACAAGTTTTGTTTTTCCTATACTTTTTCAACCGATCGGTATAAGACTAGCTCTAGTTACACCAGTTGTGCTGGTTTTTTTGATATCAATTCTATGTGGTTTGTGGTGTGGCAGAGAATGAAGAGCTAAATTCATACCACACAAAAGACAATAAATATTACAAGATGAAATTATTAAATCAAAATGATTATTCCAGTTACCTTATTATTGAGTAAGAAATATCTATTAAAATTTATGTTGACTAACGGTCAGTAAAGCGCTATAATCATGTTGACCGATGGTTAGTATGATTATTAGGAAGTAAATCTATGCCTTTACAACTTTATGAAAAAGAACAAATTTTAGATGCTTGTTTTGCTGTGTTTGTCCGTTATGGATATACGAATACCTCAACTGCAATGCTGGCAGAAGCAGCTGGCATATCCAAAGCACTCATCTTTCACCATTTTAAAAGCAAAAAGAATCTTTATCTCAGTGTTTTGGGTCGGTGCTTCAAGAAAATGGCGTCAGAGATCCCCGTTGATTCTTTGTCTGAATACCAGGACTTTTTTGAAGCCCGGTTAAAAAGCGGCATTCGTAAAATTGACTACTTAAAAAAGAATCCCGATGTGAGTAAACTCATATTTGAAGCCTCTTATGACACGCCCGATGAGTTAAAGGTGGATATGCGTCAATTCAAAAAACACCTTGAAGAAAAGTACGGCGCGCAGCAGATTGCAAAAGACAATAAGATGAAGCAGTTATTTGACAAAGTTCACCTCAGGGATGGTGTGGATCGTAATCAGGTATTTGAGCTTATCAACATTACGCTAGATAATTTCAATAAGGTGTATTTATCAGAATTAATAGATAAAGACAAGTTGTTGGATGAAACATATTGGCAATCCTTTTATGATAAGAAGCGCAGTTTTTTAGACATGATCCGTTATGGAATTGAACAGATAAAAGATTAGCATATCTTTTTACATTATTTTAAGGAGGAATACACGTATGAATTCATTTGTACTTGGGTTTCAGGATATTGATAAACATAAACTTTCAGCTGTCGGGGGCAAAGGAGCCAACCTCGGAGAACTGTCAAAGATAAAAGGGATACAGGTGCCGGAAGGCTTTTGTGTCACTACAGCATCGTACAAAAAAACATTCGAGAATAACGAAGAATTAAATGATTTGTTGAAGCAACTCTCGTATCTTAAGGCAAATGAGAGAAAAAAAATTAATGCAATCAGCGGTCAGATCCGTGTGATTATCGAAGGAGTAAAAATCCCTAGTGATATTGAGGAAGCGGTAACTGGTCATATATCAAATCTTGGAGAGGGTGGTTCCTATGCCGTGCGTTCCAGTGCGACGGCGGAGGATCTACCGACAGCTTCCTTTGCAGGCCAGCAAGATACGTATCTGAACATCATAGGAAAGGACTCAATTCTAAAGCACATCAGCAAGTGCTGGGCTTCCCTGTTTACCGACCGTGCCGTGACCTATCGCATCCAAAACGGCTTTGATCATCGTAAAGTCTATTTATCTGTCGTAATTCAGCGGATGGTTTTTCCCCAAGCCTCGGGAATTATGTTTACCGCCGATCCCGTCACCTCCAACCCGAAGGTGTTGTCCATTGATGCAAGCTTCGGTCTAGGTGAAGCCTTGGTTTCCGGTCTTGTGAGTGCCGATATTTATAAAGTACGGGAAGGAAGTATTGTTGAAAAAAAGATATCTACCAAGAAATTGGCTATCTATGCATTAAAAGAAGGTGGTACGGAGCAACGGGAGATTGACGCTGAACAGAAGATGAAGCAAACCCTGAAAGACAATCAGATTATACAGCTTGAAAGTATTGGACGAAAAATTGAAAAATATTTTTCCTATCCACAAGACATCGAATGGTGCTTGGTAGATGGAAAATTCTACATTGTACAGAGCCGTCCTATAACGACGCTCTATCCCGTGCCGAAGGCAACTGATGGAAAGAATCATGTGTATATATCCGGTGGACATATGCAGATGATGACAGATCCAATCAAACCGTTGGGTATGTTCTTTTTCCAAATTGTAGTCGGTGATCATCCCTCGCGTGAAATTGGCGGAAGATTATACATGGATATCACCCACGATCTGGCCTCCCCTTTTAGCCGGTCATTGGCTCTTTTTTTGATGAAAATGATCGGTGAAGATCTGATGCTCAACGCTGTAAAAGGATTAGTAAAACGTAAGGGATTAACAAAGTCATTGCCTCGAGGGAAGGAGAAGGTCTTCATACCCGATTCAAAGGATAAACCCTCCATGGGATTTATCAGCCATTATATACGAATCTATCGGGAGAACGATCCTGTTAATATTCGAAAAATTATCGACGATGACCAACGTGTGATCACTGATCTTCAAAAGGATATTGATGCATTGTCTGGCAATGCGCTATTTTCTTTCATTGAAAACAGCTTGCGGAACATGAAGAAGGTCGTGGTTAGTTCAGAAAGTACCGGAGCACTCACCGTCGCGATGCTTGCCATGCAATGGGTCAATAAAAAACTGGAGAAATGGTTGGGTGAGAAGAACTTAGGTGACACGCTCATTCAATCAGTACCTAACAGCATTACCGCCGATATAGGGCTTGCATTGATGGATGTATCTGATGTCGTCCGCCAATATCCGGCGGTAGTTGACTATCTAAATCATGCGAATGATCAAAGTTTCTATCAAGCCTTAGCACAGTTGGAAGGTGGTAGCAAAGTCATTGATGCCATTGATGCCTACCTGCAACTGTACAGTATGCGCTGCTCTGGAGACATCGATATCACCCGCCTACGCTGGAATGAGCAACCTACTGCACTCATCCCGACAATCCTCAGCAATATTAAAAACTTCCCTATGGGTGGACACCAATTAAAATACGAACAAGGACTTAAGGATTCCAAGCTGCGTGTGCAAGCATTACTTGATCGACTTAAACAATGCCCCGGAGGCAACAGAAAGGCTAAGAAAGCACAGAAAAAAATCGATATCATGCGTAATCATATCGGATATCGTGAGTATCCCAAGCATGCATTTGTTATGCGATATGATATCTACAAAAAGGCTCTATTAAAAGAAGCCGATGTGTTGGTTCAACGGGGCTTATTACAGAATCGTGAGGATATTTATTACCTATACTTTGATGAATTCCAAACAATAAGCAATACCCATGAGCTGGACTATAGTATCATCACAAAACGTAAGGCAGATTATGAGATCTTTGATATGCTGACCCCGCCGCGTGTTATAACTACGGAGGATGGAATTATTGCAGGTGTATATCATAGTAAAAATACCGTTAAAGGTGCATTGCCTGGTATCCCCGTTTCATCAGGAATTATTGAGGGCCGAGCAAGAGTCATCCACTCAATGGAGGAAGCGGATATTTCAGAGGGTGATATATTAGTTACGGCCTTCACAGATCCCAGTTGGACACCAGTGTTTGTGTCTCTTAAAGGTCTGGTTACCGAAGTGGGTGGTTTGATGACTCATGGCGCTGTTATTGCGCGTGAATATGGACTTCCTGCTGTTGTTAGTGTGGAAAATGCTACAAAGCTAATCAATGATGGAGACATGATTCGTGTAAATGGAACAGAAGGGTACGTAGAAATTCTGTCGGAGTGATATAAGAGAAACGTAGAATTATTTCGCAAAGGAAGTTACATGCGTGAAAAAGGAACTTGTAAAAATTTAGACCATGGCACAATGGTCATGAAAGTTTGAAGAATAGTAGAAGCTATGGCGCAATGGTCATGATGTTCGGACACTTCATTCTCATTTCATGCCAACACACTATATTCTAAGGATAGATAAAGCAAAGCACCTTCTTGAAGGTGCGTTTTTACTCATTGCATGCCGACATACCCTATTCTGGAGAAGGACATAGCAAAGCACCTGCTAGCAGATGCTTTTTTGCTAAGAGACAGGAATTCGAAGTCGTGGCACACAGGTGACAAATAATATGAAAAGAAAAAATAGCATTGAAAAAACATATAATAATCCAACTCCCAATAAAATCTACAGAATAAATATTGTGATATGATATAAGAAGGTAGCTATTATCATGCAATAGAATTCCACGGAGGTTATTATTTTATTGAAAGAGAGGTGAGATGTATGAAATGGATAAATCGGCTAAATGATTGTATTACCTATATTGAAGAGAACATAAAAGAAACTATTGATATGGATGTTTTGTGCACAATATCTTGTTTGTCAAGATTATACTTTTATCGTATGTTTGAAGCAGCAAGTGGTATATCATATTCAAATTATATTAAAAGCAGAAAAATGACATTAGCAGTATCAGACCTTCAAATAGGCAAAAAAGTCATTGATGTTGCAATCGATTATGGATATTCTTCATCTGAAAGTTTTTCCAGAGCATTTAAAGATTTTCATGGAATATCACCATCGTTTGTGAAAAATAGTGATTATGAATTCGTTTCATATGCAAAACTCCTCTTTCAAATAAAAGTAATTGGAGATGCAAAAATGAATTACAAAATTGTAGAAAAAGACGAGTTTAAGGTTATGGGTCATTCCATCATAACAACAGTCGATGAGCAAAAGAATTTTAAGGAACTCCCTGAGTTTTGGTGGAAGCTATACTCTAATAAAACGATTGATAAAATGTGTAAAATGAGCGGTCAGAAAGATGATAACGGTAGAAAATATGGTATATGTTTTCCATGCAAGAAAGGCGAATCGACATTTGAGTATGCAATTGCAGTTGATAATAACTCTAATAATGAGGGTTTAAAAGTATTCACAATTCCAAAATCCAAATGGGCGATATTTGAATGTATTGGTCCTATGCCTGATGCGTTTCAAAATTTATGGATTGAGATATCAACTCAGTGGTTACCTGCAAATAATTATGAAGTCAACCATGAAGTTCCTGAAATTGAAAATTACCTTGAAGGACATAATAATGATCCAAATTACAAATCAGAAATCTGGCTCCCGATAAAATAAATAATAGAATAACATAATATTATGAGCACCTTCGGGTGCTTTTTTTGAAATATCCAAACAGTATACACACCTTCAGAACAGAACAAGTCCACAATCCATTATTCTATGGTGGTGCTTTCCTCGTTTGACATAAGAGAAAGTTTTCCTAATGTGTTATAATCAGGCTATTAATATATAGAAAGGTTCTTGAAAATGAAAGCAATAGATATTTTGAAAGCGCAAGAAATGGATGCAATACCAACATACATTTTTAAAAGAGATGTATTGGGAGTAGATAGAAATGATGATACTATGATTAAGCTAAAAGAAGAAGTTTTAGCATCTGAACATGTTAATAAGATTACACAGTTGCAATTACCCGATGGATCATGGGGAAAATTTCATACGTTAAGTATCATGAATAATGAAAAGATTACCACTGAACAAGCGCTTAGAAGATTGTTATATTTAGGGCTTGATAAGAATGATGATCCAATCAAAAAGGCGATCAATTACATTGAAGGTCATCTCAGTGATGAATATGATTTTAGAGACTATAATGAAAAGAAACACGATTGGAAACTGTTTACCCATATGATAGGTGCAACTTGGATAAAATTATTTGATAATGAAAACGAGTTTGCATTGAAGATCGCTAGGAACCGAGCTCAAGTGGTAGAACATGCGTTTAGTGGAGAATCATATAACAATGATAAATATAAGGAAGCATATAACGATATCTTATCTCCTCAAAAAGGAAAGTATATATTGAAAATTGAAAATTTCTATCAAGTATCATTGTTAAAGGACATGCTAACTGCAAAAACTGAAAAGAGTTTCATGAATTATATCATGAATTATGAAAATGGTATCTTATATATATACGAAGGATCTTTGTCAAGAACTCCCGATGAATTTTGCTCAAGGGTTGGAAATAGATATATCAATGCTTATAATCTGGTTAGCAACTATCGTATATCTAATAATTATTCAGATATGTTTGTTAATTGGATCAATAGTCATGAAGAAGATGGTTTATGGGATATGAGTAGTATTGTAAAAGATCATATAGATTTACCTCTGTCCACATCTTGGCGAAAATCAATAAATAGGAAGATTGACTGCAGTATAAAGATACTCAAAGTGTTGAGAAAGTTGAATTATGAGGTAAATAGAAATGAATAGTACAGAAATAAATAAAGTGATTCTCAATTCTCTATACAAGAAAGCAAACCCAATTATAAAAAATAAAATGAATTCTGAATTCTTTAATAAGCAAAATTCATTTGGTAAGTATAACTATGAGGAAAACAATACTATAATGCATTGGTTTAATGCATTTGATGGAATAGAAATACACGGAAGCAAAGACAGTGCATTTGAAAATGCTATTGGTAAATTATTAGATTTTGGATTTAATAAGAACAATGAATTATTTGATAATACGTTCAAACATCTTCTGTCTGTAGACTATTGGCAAAAGGATAGTACATTCTACTCTCATATTTATAAACATATTATAAGCGCTTATATGATTAGATCAGGATACTACGATAATGTTTACATAAAAGACTATTTTCACAAGCGACTAACAACAATAGAGAATACAATTTCAAAATATGGATACGATTTTTGGACAAATAAAAAACCGAAAAAACATGAAAATGATTCTGTTTTTTCAATAGATATTAATGAAGAAGCACTACCTACTATATATGATTTATATGCATTAGCATTTTATCCAAAAAAAGATAAAGAGCTTAATAAGCGTATCACTAATATTGTAACCTATTTACTAGATAAAAGATTCCAAAAAATTCCAAAAAAAAGCATATGTTTATGACAATTTAAAGAAAAGCTACTATGCTGCTGGAGATGTCTATCACGCTGTACTGATACCTGAAAGAAAAGTATATATGATGTACCTTTTATCACATTTTGATTCAATTGAATGTAATTGCCTATTTAGCAGAGCATTAAAGGAGCTGCAATCTTATATGAAAAAAGATGGGTATTATGAATTTGATAAAAATATGTTGAAAGAGCAAAAAAATAAACACCATATGTATTCAGGTGGACATATGGGATTAGGTGAAAAAAGAGCCTCGTCAAAATGGTTGGAGATCGAATCTACATATTGGATGTATAGCATAATAAACAACCTAAATATACATGAATAAATAAACTTATAATTAGCTAGTATTTAATAGACGAAATAAAAAGCATGGGAGCATGACGATGTATAATGATGTCATAAATCACTATGATTGTTTGGTTGATGAAAACAATGATCCTGCACGTGACCCAAAAATACCACAAGATTACATGAATAAATGGGATGGTCCAGCTTTTATTAGTGAATTACAGTTATCTTCTTTAAAGGAAGTACTGGAGATTGGCCTAGGAACGGGTAGGCTTGCGCTGAAAACTGCACCCTTGTGTAAGCATCTCACAGGTATTGATTTTTCACCTAAAACGATAATAAGAGCAGAAGAAAACCTACTGCATTTTGATAATGTTAGTCTAATAAACGCAGACTTTTTTGCGTATCCCTTTGAAGATAAGTATGATGTTATATATTCGTCTTTAACATTTATGTATATTAAATCAAAACAAAAAGCTATTAATAAAGTAGCAAGTCTCTTGAAAAGTAAAGGAATATTTGTGCTCTCTATAGATAAAAATCAATCCGAATATATAGATTATGCACCAAGAGAAATCAAAGTCTATCCCAGTAAGCCAAATGATATTGAATTGTATATTATGAATACTGGACTTAACTTATATAAACAATTTGAGACAGAATATGCTATTATTTTTGTTGCTTGTACTCAATGATTGAAACAGAGATGTCCCCTTCTTTCCCGTTGCATGCCGATTAACTTTATTCTAAAGACAGACAAGCAAAGCACCTGCAAGCAGGTGCTTTATGACGAAGAGACAGGGATTTGAAGACTGAGCCCGTCAAGCGATGATTGTTTCTCGAATAATACAAGTTTGATAACCAAAAGTCTATCAACAATGTTTTACTACTGGCTTTTTTTGAGGATTCAAACACCTCCATCTCATTACAAGCCGATAAACTTTTTATTAAGAACAGATAGAGCAAAAAGACTTTCGCGGACATGCGCCGAGAAAGTCCAACTATACTATTTTGAGGCAGTTAGTGAGCGCGAAATGCAAAAATGCACGAAAGAAGTGAGTTTTTTGTGTTTCGTAAGATGCTCGATTCAATTTCATTTTTATTGAATCGAAAGCCGCAGCTACAGCTGCGGCTTTGGCGGAGAGACAGGGATTCGAACC
>JAGLOK010000135.1 GCA_023139005.1 Clostridiales bacterium
GACCGGCATCTGATGTTGTGATGGGGATGTTGGGGTATTCCCTTTTTCTATTTATTTACTATATGCTAAAATTTCTGTATATGGATATACTGAAATGGGCATATGTGGAAAGTTAATTATTTCAAATGTCTGGATACGCCAATTTATGTGTATATGTACCAATAAATTGTTTTTGTTTTTTTACCGGCTATACTAAGGTTAGCAATTTAAACTATGAGTGTTGATTATTTAAAATAGGAGTTAAATATGTCCTACTCAGAAGCATTTAATATCGGATATTTGAAGGTGCATCCAAGTAAAAAGGAAGAAGTCTTTGTGTCAGTTACTCCTTGTATGCGTTACGGGCCAGGTATACAACGCGATGGAATAACGACTCCTCGCATGACTGATCCCCATACCGTTGATTTTGTAATGCATAGCATTGAGCAAAGACCAAAAGACAAAAAAGATTTTCCTGCAACCGAGAATGCTTTTGTCCAGAGGGCTGGCACATGGAGTTTATTCGATCATGTTTCGGAATTTATTGATCAGCACAAAGATTACAAAATTATTGGTATCCAAAGTTGTGGTGATCTAACAATGAATCCATGGCACGTGGCATTTATATCTAAAGAGCCTTCTCCCATTTTATGTCATTTAAAAACTGCTGGAGATCCAGAATCAATAACGGAACAAATTCATGATAGGATATATCGCTGTTTTGTAAAGTGGAAGCCTAGTGTTAACTTGGATACTTATTGTTTTATCGATCTAAAGTTTCAAGAATTGGACGATGGCTGGGAAGTTTTATTGATGCAGGATATTATTGCAGATGGAAATGTTGTCTATAAAAAAGAAACATTAATAACAGAACATGTTGAATTTGCCCTCTCAGGGAAACAGATTGTCCAAAATGGGTATGATATTTCATTATCAAGCGCTATTGATCGATTTCAGGATGTTCGGCATATCTTTAACGTACCTGTAGTTCCAGTTCGAGACCACACTGGAAAGGTTAGTGGAACAATTAATTTTGGAGAACACATACTTTTTAACGAGCTCAATGCACGCAGGGGTGCGTTAGGATCACCAATTATCATTGATTTTTGTATTCCTAATAGAATGGATTTAGTGATACATTATAATGATGTAGAGGACACTCTTATCAACAAGTATCACTATAATCAAACTATTAACTCACCAGCAAGACGTGGAGAGTTTAGAAAATATTCAGATACTTCTATAGAGATATTCTATCGACATAATGTATACCCGTTCGGTGTACTTGGTTTTCGAAAGGGTGAAATAGTCTGTTTATCTTCAGGTGGATTATCTGGTCGAGTAGGTAATACTTTAGAAGGGATTATTCGTGTTATGTTTGATTTTTTTGCCAGTGAAGATGCTATTGTACTGGATGAAGGGTACGATACTTTTCATATTCTTAATCCAAACACAAAAAAGGAAATAAATGATCCTGATAATTATGAATATGACAATAAGGAACTACTTAAACAAGTTGCAGCATATACGTTATGGCGAACAAATCAAGACCAAGAGGAATTTAAGAAAAAAGAACTAGAAAAAGCGAGTGACGATCGTTACAAGCTTGATATTGATATGTGGAAATGGCCCTTGAATGAACAGATATGTAATAGATTAACTAAATATTGTATAAAAGAAAAAGTGGATCCAGCTGAACCTAAGGATCTTACTGTTATGGCGGTGGAGCCACGCCGAAGCCAAATGAGATCTGTTCTTATATTTGCAGTGCGAAAAGATAGAATTAATACATCGAAAAATCAAAGTAGAAAGAAAGTAAACGGAGATAGTGGTTAATTGCTCAGTACTTTTAGGTTTAAGTCTAAGTATTGACTGCCTGTGTCCATCATGTGTAACTTTTAAAATGTACAGTATTGATACGTTGACAACCTAATAAGAAATCTTTACATACTGTTTAAATTGTGGAAAATGTTGCTTTTTATGAGATAGCTATAACATATCATTTTAGTGAACTGCTAACACAAATTTGATACGGATACGCCAGCAACGTGTCGTTCTTTATTTCCAATTCGGCTTTGGTGGAGTGCCGGCATCCGGGATGAGATTCGGGGAGTGCGGCAACGTTTCGTACTGCTGGCGAAATTTTAATCGTGTGTTTGGATAGAATCGGTTTGGCGCACCGCATAAATAACCGTTATACTTTCAAAAGGCAATATCGTGCTTGTATTGAAAATTCTTTACATCAAGATTGTCAATGTCCTTCGTATTCTTTTTAAATGCTTGAGTTGGTCACATCTTAAACTTATTTGTGATGCTTATAGCTTGGACCGAATTGCGAGGTTCAGTATACGGAAAATCAAGGACTCTCCACGTGAAGATCTGAAAAACATGGAAATGCATGTTCTACTGTCCTTTTTAATTGGCATGTATTATGAGACAATTAAATATCATAAAGCCGTTGTAGGATTAATTTTAAGTGGTCATGCGTCTTGTGCTTTCAATCTTATAAGGTCTCAATTAGAAGCATTACTGATTTTTCTTTATTTTGTAGATCCTGGGGAAGATATTCAGGAAGTCCAGAACCGGACAAATGAATATCAGAATTGGATAGCAATCAAAATGTATGATAATAATAAGAAAAGTATTAGATTAGATTTACTCAAAGACTTCTTGGACAATGATGAATATATTGGAAATCTGGAGAGAAATTACAATGGAGTAAAGGCTGAATTAAGTGAGAGTGAATTTAAACGATTAGAAAAGTCACATAGTTTTTTGAAGAATAAACCTCAAATCGCTGAGAAATATGATTTCAAAGATTTATACAATCATATCCAAGCTGAAAGCTCAGCCAGCATCCATATCGCAGATATATCTGACCGTTTAAATTGGGTGGAAGAACCTTTCTATGTAGGGTATGAATACAATGAAAATGGTGTTGTTCCTTTTTGGCCACTATTACTTACAAATGCTCTTCAAGTATATTTACTATTAGGATTTACACGCTTCTTTAAACTACAAAAATCTTTACTACCAAAATTAGAGAAGTGGGCAGAAAAATTAGGTTAGGGAAAATGAAAGTATAATCCGCGTTTGTAGCGGTCACGCCCGGTTCGTTTGCGTGGGTTGGTTGTGTTATGCTTTCGACGGCTA
>JAGLOK010000136.1 GCA_023139005.1 Clostridiales bacterium
ACACTTTATGGAGCACATCATGCAAGTCAATCCTGAATATAAGTATACACAGATGTCAAAAATCATAGCCCGGCAATTGATTGCCGCCGTAATAGAAATATTAAAAATCACCGAAGACGAAGACATGAAAAAGCAGCTGATTGTTGAGGAGGTTCTGTTTTGCGGACTCGGGGTAATGGGTATATTAAAAGGAGAAATAAATGATTGGTATTAAAAATCTTAACTTCACCTACCAGAAATCAAAAAAGCATGCGATTAAAGGTATCGATTTTACGATAGAAAAAGGTGAAGTTTTCGGCTTCCTCGGTCCAAATGGTGCGGGCAAAACAACGACTCAGAGACTGATTATAGGACTGCTTACCGGATATATGGGTCAAATTCACATACTCGGTAAAGAACGTAGCTCATGGAATAAAAACTTTTTTGAGTACATTGGAGTTGCTTTTGATTTTGCAAACCTCTACATAAAACTTACCGCTAAAGAAAATCTTGAGCTTATTTCGTCCTATTATAAAAACAATACAGCAAATATAGATATGCTTCTGAATCAAGTCGGACTTTTGGAAAATAAAGATCAAGAGGTAGAAAGCTTTTCAAAAGGAATGAAGATGCGCCTTAACTTCATTCGCTCCATAATGCACGATCCTGAAATTATGTTCTTTGACGAACCGACATCAGGGCTTGACCCGGTGAACGCAAAGATAATCAAAGATACCATACTTGACATGAAAAATAAAGGCAAAACCATCTTTTTGACCACACACAACATGACCGTTGCAGAACAGCTCTGCGATCGCGTCGCTTTTATAAACGAAGGCGAGATATCAGCCATAGACAGCCCACAAAACCTAATGATTGAGCATGGAAAAGCATTTGTAGATATTACTTACGAGGATAAAGTCGGAGTCAAATCGCAAACTTTCCCTCTTGGAAACACAGGAGAAAACAATGAGCTCCTGAACCTGATAAAGACAAAGAAAATACTGACAGTGCATTCTCAGGAAGCAACTTTGGAAGATGTGTTCATTAAATTCACGGGCAGGTCTTTGATATGAGTAAAAATAAACAAAAAAACGCTCGCCTGATGACAAGCATCAAAGCGGATATGCGCTTTCAGCATAAACACGGTTTTTATATCGTTTATATCTTTATGGCGCTATTGTATTTGATAGTACTGAGCCAATTTGAGATCAATGTGACTAAGACTATGCTCCCAATCATCGTATATTTAGATCCATCTGTACTGGGACTGTTTTTTATCGGCAGCATGATAATGCTGGAAAAAGAGCAAGGCATCCTATCGCTATTATATATCACACCGCTCAGAATTCGCGAATACATGATAAGCAAACTCATAACGCTTACAAGCCTTGCAATGATGGTAGGATTTGTAATATCGTTTATCACCTATCGCGCTCCTGTAAACTATCTTTTACTGGCGGTAGGAATTCTGCTGACAGCCGTCTTTTATGCATTAATCGGTTTCATGGTGTCAACCAATGCTAATACGGTCAATGAGTATATGGTAAACATGATACCTTGGATGCTGCTTCTGGTTGTTCCCTGTTTTGCACTGATTCCCAACAGCTTCATACCGCAATTTGTATATCCAATCTTGAACATCATACCGAGTGTTGCGGGGCTAAAGCTTTTGATTGGCTCATATACCGAGATGCCGACATGGGAAATCATACTATGCATCGCATCTTTGACAGCCATCAACTGCCTTATATTTATTAAAACAAAAAAACTATTCGCAAAGAAAGTCATGTTGCAAGACTGAAGGAAAGAAGTATTATGTTTAAAATGCTAAATCTTAAAACCGATATGAAGAAAATTTGGCGCGAGGATGTCATTGCAATCATATTTTTGGCACCTATTGTAATCATGGTGTTATTTCGCTTGATTATTAGCTTCCTGCTGCCTTATCTAGCCACATTATTAGATTTTAATATCGCCGAATATGAAAAGTATATTCTTTCTTTGGTGCTGTTTATTAGCCCTTCTATGCTGGGAATGGTCATGGGATTTATGCTGATACACGATAAAGACAATAAGATAGTTGAGCTGATGAGTGTAACTCCTATGGGAAAACAAGGGTATCTCATCATTCGTCTTTCTTTTGTCTTTCTTTTTACGTTTATCTACACTCTATACGGATATCTCGTTATTGGATTATATCTTATTCCCATTGGTACGCTTTTATATATTACAGTGCTGCTTTCAATTTATAGTACTATATTCAGCCTGCTGCTTTTCCGCGTTGCAACAGACAAGGTCAAAGGTTTAACCTACGCAAAGGGACTGAATGTGCTAATGATATTTGCATTCGCAAGATTGTTTGATACACCGTGGATAACCATATTATCGGCTTTTTTTCCATCGTACTGGATAACCGAAATAATAATAAAACCAAATGACTTTCTGATCTTATCACTTGGTCTTGTGGTTCATGTTGTTTGGTTTGGGATTTGCTTACTATCTGTAAGGTTTAAAAAATCATGACTGCTCAAATCTTTTTCCAGCATCATCCTTATCATACATCGCTGTGATATAAGGGTGATTTGGGTCGTAGTGTGTTAGTGTGTTAGTGTGTTGGGATTTTCGACCCTGCCTGCCAGACGAATGCTTTTGCCTTTGACGCCTGAAAGCTTATTGTCGATATCTGCTCAATACTGCTCTATAATCTTCATCAGTTCCTCTACAACTTTTGGATGCTCTCTATAAAGGTTATTGGTTTCGCTGATATCATCCTCGAGATCATATAGATTTTCTGCCTTTTCTTTATCATTTCTGATGTGCAGTTTCCATTTGGGAACGTGTTAAAATTATTGACAATCTGCTAAGCATGTCATACGCATATAGTATTGCAGGGAAACCAATAACCCAATCAAGGCAGTAAAGAAGAATTAAAAAAATAAGCATTTAAGTGTACAATTTAAGCACGTCAACTGACGTGCTTAAATCTTTAAAACTATTTGTGTCCTAAACAAGGTGATGCCTGAGAGAAGTATTCAAACCCTCGGTACAGTTACCCATACATATGCTTAAATCCAATAAAACCTACAAATCCAAAGTATAGTAAGCATCCTCTTTCTTTTGCGATAGCAAATATATCCCAGCTTCCTTGACCTTCTTGTCAGATAATGTTTCCAATGCTGCAGCATAGGTTAGCAGTTGCTTTTCATAGTGTGCAAGGAGCATCTGTGGCGTGTTTTTCGTGGTAACCTGATTAGTCTTATAATCTACTACCACCCAAGCACCATCTTCCATGAAGCACAGATCAATGATGCCTTGAATCAATACATTTTGCGATGAATTGATATCCATATAGATATCATTTGCAGCAAGTGACACCACAAAAGGCTGTTCCTTTTTGACAATATCTGAATTTCTAATTCTCTGTGTGATATCGCTTTCAAGAAAACGTGTAATCCCAGGAATGTTGATGACATCTTTTGCATCGTGGGGAAGGATGTTTTCTGCAATCAATGAATCGATGATCGCATTGATATCAACAGATTCTTTTTTGAAGTCGATAAATTGCATCACAGTATGGGTCAGTGTTCCCCTTGCAGCAGCATCATATCCATTGGCTTCAATAAAGTCAGGTGCACCGTAAAATTCAATGTTTTCATACTGAGTGGGGCTACCTGAAAGCAGTGCAGTTGCCGTTGTCTTTGCAGGAACATAGCTTTGTTTTTTATAATCAAATTCAAATGCGCCTTCTGGGTACGGAGTATCTTGTGCCTTTATGATGGCAGACAGTACAGCCCCACTTCTTTGTTTCTTGTCATGGGTAATGTCTTGTGCAAGAAGTATGCGAGTTGAAATATTATCTGCTGAGTATGTTTTCTTTTCATCAAGTACAGAACATCCTTCAATGCGAACACAGGCAGCACCTAATATATCCAAAAATGACTTTCCAAAAAGCAACTCCCCTTGTTTGGGTAGTGCCCATGATTGTATGCGTCGATCAAATGACTTTCCTATAGTACCGATGATGCTCAAGCGTTCTCTTGCACGCGATAGTGCTACATACAAAACACGTAATTTCTCAGCATTTTCAATGAATGAAGTATGACTTTTGGACGCTTCATGAGATAGCGTCGGGCTCTTTGTCATATTTTTGACATCATAGCACTGTACCCCTGGGATCAGACCTCCTGCACGTGCAACAGATGCTGTATCACTTCTGCCTTGCGATGCAGTGTTAATGAGGATTACTACAGGAAACTCTAATCCTTTAGACTTATGGATGGACATGAATTGCACAGTGTTACTATTATCGTTGTTTTGTGCAGGTTCAAAGTCTGTCGCACTATCTGCAATGCTGATGATATGTGCTATAAATGCATGTAAGCTTCGACCGGGCGTGTTGGCAAAGCTATCTGCACGCTCAGCGAGCAGCCTTAAGTTTTGCTGGCGCAAGCGTCCGCCAGGAAGTGCACCGACTGCATCATAGAGCATGGTGTCAGACAACATAAACCAGATAAATTCTCCAATGGGCATATGACGCGACATCATACGATAACGTTTTATTTTCTCATAAAAGGAAGTTAATTTAACAGACAAAGCATCTTCCTGCAAACTTGCATATTCTTCTGTCGCTTTGTAAAAAGGCAAATTCTTGTTATTGTATTTCTTGCGTATGGCAATAAGCTCTTGGATTTCAAATCCAAACGCCGGAGAGTGCATGGCAGATATGAGCGCAACATCACGGTGGTGGTTATTGATTACCTTTAAGATGTTGATTGCAGTTTCTATTTCAAACTTGTCCAAATATCCCGATTCGCCAATGGGCATCACAGGTATCCCCCGTTGCTCCAATATCCTTCGAACAGTACGGACGATAGGTTTGAATGAGTGCGACAGGATACAGATATCTGAAAACTGTGCTGGACGAAAGGTACCCAGCTTCCCATCATAGATAGGTTTGGAGAGCACATCCTTGATGATGTCGGATGCAACGATCGCTTCGTATTCGATATTGGAGAGCTTTTTCTTGGGGTCTTTCTGTTCTGCATTGATGATTGTTAGTTCAACGTTTGCATTTTGCCCTTCATCATCCGGTCGCTGTGCACAACACTTTAACACTTCGCTTCCTTTGTAGTCGACACCACCAGTTTTGCGCGTCATGACATCATCAAATACGATGTTGATGAAATCCACCACAGCCTTTGATGATCGGAAGTTTTCACTTAAGGGTATCAGGTGATCATTACCAACAAGCTCTGTGCTGGAATTGTCCATGCGACTAACAAATAGTGATGGTTCAGCCTGGCGGAAGGAGTAGATGCTTTGCTTCACATCACCTACGCAAAAGAGATTGTTACCTTGGGTGATATGCGCTATCAGCTTTTCTTGCAGGCGATTGGTATCTTGATATTCATCGACAAATACATAATCATAGCGTGCCTTTTCTTGTACTCTTATCGTTTCATCTTCAAGCGCTAGCAGTGCATAGTGCATCAAATCGCTAAAGTCCATAGTCTTGTATCGATTCTTGATACGCACAAGCTCACCATCATACTGCAAGAGTAGCATTGATAGTGCGTTGATTACGGGATGCATTTTCTTGTGTTTTCTTATAGTGTCTTGCATGTCCATCAGTGCAGGATTTTTATGTATCTTTACAATGGCAGTTTTTACATCTCTGCGCAGTGCTTGTACTTTTTTTACGATACCTAAGTCGCAATCCTTGGAGCGGCTGGGTAGACGTTCGAAAAACACTACATTGAGAGATTCCTTTAGCACATCGAAGTCTTCTGCTTGGGTGGCTGTTGAAAGCATTTGTATTTCATTATCTATGGTATCAACATAGTTATCCGGACCGCCGGGAAGCAATGCATAGTCGCGTGCCAATATCAACATTGAAAGACTGGTGGAAACATCAAATGTGATACTTCTGATGGCTTCCTTCATCCATGCACTACTTTTGATGTTTTTTTTATCCAATAGATACTCACTGGGCCAAGACTTAATAAAATCAATATAGTTTTCATATTGGCGTGCATACTGATAGCAGTTCATGATGACATCATGAATGTTTTTTGCGCCCTTTCCGCCTAGCGTATCGCATAACATAATAAAGTCACTATCTGCTTTTTCAAATGCTTGATCTAGGATTTTCTTCATGGCGCGCTGTGAAATGTTGTGCTTTTCATCTTCAGAGAGGATAGAAAACGCAGGATCAATCCCTACAATGTGATAGGAGCGCCTTAATAGCTTTGCAAGGTATGCATCAATGGTGCAGATGTCTGCATCGGGAAGGTTACGTAGTTGCTTTTTTAAAAATGAATCATGATCAAGCTTGATTTTCTCCTTAAGCACTTCTGCAACACGACCACGCATTTCAGCGGCCGCTGCACGTGTGAATGTTATGAGCAGAAGCTTATTTACAGGCA
>JAGLOK010000137.1 GCA_023139005.1 Clostridiales bacterium
AAAACATCTTTTATTCCAGGGATAAACCGTATGCAACTTACTATGAAAGGTGTTTCTTATTGGTCATATAAGCTCTATGAAGAGGAGTTACTGGATTCAATAATTGGCGGTGTGTTTGTACAAAGACCTGTGGATCAGGATGTATCAAACTTATACATCAACATACACAGCGATTATGCATATAAAATAGAAGAATATATCAATCAAATAATTATCACTTTCCACGAAGTGGACCTTCAAAAACAACAAAAATCTTACTATGCGATACTCAATGCATATGATGAATATGAAAAGGGTGCATTTGGCAATGAATTTGAAATGAGTCCAACGATATGCACCAATAAAGAGAATATATTATTGTTATCAAAGCCCTACGAAAGCTATGAAAAAGCAAAAGAGTTTACGAAAAACAACAGCGCATTGCTTGACACTGTCGTTCCCGGGAAGAAGTTTTCAATAGTAGAATTGGATAACACAGGACTTCCGAACTTCAGCGAGGAAGCAGGTTTGATAGAGATTGCAAATACGCCTATTGGGATGCGAGATGATGAAGCGTTATCGTTTGTACCACTCATTGTCAATGGTAGATTCTTAGGGTATGACAATACATATACGACATATACATACGCACAACCTAATGTGATACTGGGTGATCAAGAAGGGGATGTATTCCGCTTTGAATACTTATATCAATCAGACGTAGAAGGTGTTAGCAAAGAAAAAATAATGGAGCAACAGTTTTCATCTATAAACTCTGCACAGTTTTCCCATGATTCAAAGTATGTAGCATTCATAGAGCAAAATGATGTGCTGAGAATGCTTCAAATATTATCATTGGAGGACGGAAGACTCTATATTCCAGCAGAAGATAGCTTTGGCATTGACACAGCATCGTTTGCGTGGGCAGATGATAAAAATGTTCTCTATGCAATTAACGGAGAATTTCAGTCCAAGCAACTGCTCAGCTATGACTTAACTAATCCTGATGATGTGCAGGTCAAGGGTATATTCGAGCAAGAGTTCAGTGAGAGCATACTGCAGATGAAGGGCAACAAGATATATTATGCAGACAGAGACCCGGAGAGCTTAACCAGTCAAATATGTGTGGTGGACATCGAAACAGGAAATGTTGACAAAATCGCAGATGGATATTCGTTTTTACTATCTCCTGATGGAAGCAAACTGCTTATAAATGATGTGGAAATGATCAATAGTATGGAAAGCTATCGTTTGCGATACATTGATATCGAGTCAGGAACAGAAACTATCATCCAAATAGGACAAACCATTAGCGACGTGACATGGTCAACACATGGTGAGAGAGTCTATTATTCGGTATATAGAGATGCAGGATGGGACAATCCGTACCCCAATGCACTCTACTACTATGATTTAAATAAGAAGCAATCGGTATATATGATGGACATCGTAAGCAGTGCACTTTATGCATCGCAAAATGATGACGAAGTACTGATGATGTGTATATTTACCTATCAAAAACAACCTATACCTATTACCTATATCGTGAAATAACTTTGAACAATTCGATATTTTCTTTTCAAATATTTTTCAGTATGCTATAATAAGGTCAAGGATAGTCAAAGACTTTTAGGAGCGTTAAATGTCAGTATTAAGCGATACAATAGAGGAATTTATTAAAGAGATGATCCCGGAGAATTCCACATCGGTTGACTTGAAGCGAAATGAGTTGGCACAGTATTTTTCATGTGCCCCTTCGCAGATTAACTATGTGATTAAGACACGCTTTAACTATAACACAGGATATCACACTGAAAGCAAAAGAGGTGGGGGCGGATATATCCGTGTCATGAGAGTGAATATCTGTAATCAGGACTATCTAATGACTGTTTTGAATGACACCATTGGTAAGGCAATCAGTCAAAGAGATTCCCAAGGTATAATCTCTCATATATATGATCAAGAAATCATTACAGAACAAACAGCGCAGGTGATGAACGCAGCAATCATTGATAAGGCGATTATGGCACCGATACAACTGAAGGATATTGTACGGGCAAGTATACTGAAATCGATGATTACGACAATACTAACCAAATGCGGAAAGAAGGAACAATAATGCATACATGCGAACATTGTGGTAAAAACCACGCGAATATACATATTCGTCAGATAATAAATGAAGAAGAAACAGAACTATATATCTGCTCGAGTTGTGCAGAAAAAATACAGCAACAGTTCTTGTCATTTTTGAAGGTCAATAACTTCATGACCAATATGATGAAAGAAGTCAAACCAAAGGATACAGGCAAAATCTGTCCGCAATGCAAGTTTGACATTGAAAAGATACGTAAACTCGGTAAAGTCGGTTGTGCACATTGTTATGAAGTTTTTGAAAAGGAACTCGATCCCATTCTCAATAAAATGAGCGCAAGAAATATCATAGCAAGTCAAAAAAGCAAACCACGTATCGATATTGATGCACTACAGATGCAACTCAATGCAGCGGTAAAAGAAGAGAACTATGAAAAGGCTGCGGAACTTAGAGATAAAATCACTATGCTCAAAGGAGAGTCGCATGACAATATGGCAAAAAACAGGACCTGAAAATGATGTCGTACTGTCGGTACGGTTGCGTATTGCTCGGAATTTCAGCGATATTGCATTCCCGACCAGTATGAATATCAAAGATTCTGTTGAAGTCAAACAAAGGATATTGAGTTTGTCACGAGAACTAGAAGAATTTAAGTTCAGATATTATGACTTTGCATCAATTTCAAAGATTGAAATCAAAACATTTATTGAACGACATTTATGTTCAAAAGAACTGTCCAGAACACAACAGATGAGTGGGCTGCTCTTAAGCACTGATGAAAGCGTCTCTATCATGATGAATGAAGAAGACCACATCAGAGCACAGATACTGGCTGTAGGATTGGACTATGAAACAGTACGAATAAAGGCAGACCATATTAAAAAAGCATTTGACCAAGGTGAAAATATTGCATACAAAAAAGAAATTGGTTATTTAACTTCTTGCCCAACAAACCTTGGAACAGGAATGCGTGCATCTGCCATGATCAGAATACCAGCTATTATTGTTACAGGTGCATTCAAACAGATGGCAAAAAGATTGAGTGATGAAGGATATATCTTGCGAGGAATCTACGGAGAGGGTAGTGCAAGTGTTGGCGGCATTATGCAATTATCAAATTCAAGAGTAGTCGCAACAAATGAAGATGAAATTATTGCTAAAGTACTAGATGTTTGCATGCAAGTGGTGAAAGAAGAACGTCAGCAAAGAGTAAAAATAACTAAAAAAAGAAGTATACGTTTAGAAGATAAAATTATGAGATCTTACGGAATACTAAAGCATGCAATGCGTATATCACAAAAGGAAATGGGTATTCTCGTTGGAGATATTTGGCTAGGTAAAGACCTGGGTTTGATTAAAAACCTTGATGACAGTGAGTTCATGCATTTACTGACATCCACACATGATGCAACCTTGCAGATAAACAAGGGAGAACAAAAAAACAGAGGCATTCTCAATATCATGAGAGCACGATATATACAAGAATATATGAAAGAAAAGGAGTGTATATAAATGATTGCAGGAAGATTTACACAAAATGCAAGAAATGCATTAAATAATGCGCAACTTGAAGCGCAACAATTAGGACAAAACTATGTAGGTACTGAACATTTATTGCTGGGAATCATAGCAGTAGGAGAGAGCGCTGCATCAAATATATTAGTTGAAAAGGGAGTAGCACCCGAAGCTATTCGTGAACACATAGTGCAATTGGTTGGTGAAAGTGAGTTTGATGAAAACGGAAACTTTGCAATGACACCACGATCAAAGAATGTGATGGAACTAAGTATCCGCGAAGCAAAAGCTTTGAATCACAACTATGTAGGAACAGAGCATTTATTGCTTGCATTAACCCGTGAACATAGTTCGATAGCATCTAGAATACTATCAGACCTCGGGGTTGACCTGACGGCTTTGAAAGATGAGCTATTGAATATGCTCAAGAACCAAGAAATGACTAAGGAAAAAGAACAGAAGACACCGAAGATTGATCAATTTTCAAGAGATCTAACAGAGCTTGCCAAAAGCGGCGAACTTGACCCTGTTATTGGAAGGCAAAAAGAAATCGAGCGTGTGGTGCAGATACTCAGCAGAAGAACAAAAAATAATCCCGTACTTATTGGAGAGCCGGGTGTGGGAAAGACTGCAGTAGCAGAAGGACTTGCACAAAAAATAGTTGATGGGAGCATTCCTTTTCTTTTAAAGAACAAAAGAGTACTTTCATTGGATTTGTCCGGTATGCTTGCAGGTGCAAAGTTCAGAGGACAATTTGAAGAGCGCTTGAAAGATGCAATAGAAGAAATTCATAAGAGCAAGAATATCATACTATTTATCGATGAATTGCACACCATCATCGGCGCAGGTGCAGCAGAAGGATCAATTGATGCTGCAAACATCCTAAAGCCTGCACTGGCGCGTGGTGAAATACAAGCCATTGGTGCAACTACAATAACAGAGTACAGAAAGCATATAGAAAAAGACACTGCATTGGAGCGGCGCTTTCAACCTGTGATGGTAGGAGAGCCAACGCCGGAGGAAACCATACTTATATTAAAAGGCTTACGAGACAAGTATGAAGCGCATCATAAACTGTCTATAACAGATGAGGCGCTAGATGCTGCAGTAAAACTATCTGATCGCTATATTACCGATCGATTCCTCCCTGACAAGGCGATTGACCTTATGGATGAGGCAGCATCACGTATGCGTATATTGAGCTATGTTGAGCCACCGAATATGAAAGAGCAAGAAGATGCACTAGAAGAAGTGCACAAACAGAAGCTGGAAGCGGTCACAAACCAGAACTTTGAAAAAGCAGCACAAATGCGTGATGAAGAGAAGAAACTAGTAGATAAAATTGAAGATATGAAAAAGGCTTGGCAAAAGGTTCAGGACAAAAAGAAGATTGTCGTCGGTGAAAAAGAAATCGCAAAAATTTTGTCCGACTGGATGAGTATTCCGGTACAGCAGTTGACACAAGATGAAAGTGAACGCTTGCTGGACTTAGAAAAAGAATTGCATAAACGTGTTATTGGTCAAGATGAGGCTATCGGTGCTGTTGCGCGCGCCATCAAAAGAGCACGTGCAGGACTCAAAGACCCCAAGCGTCCTATTGGATCATTTATCTTCCTAGGACCAACAGGCGTTGGTAAAACAGAACTTTGCAAAACTTTAGCAGAAGCAGTATTTGCAGATGAAGATGCATTGATTCGCTTAGATATGTCTGAATATATGGAGCGACACTCCGTGTCAAAACTAATAGGATCGCCTCCGGGATACGTAGGATACGATGATGCAGGTCAGTTAACTGAAAAAGTACGTAGAAAGCCCTATAGCGTGATACTCTTTGATGAGATTGAAAAAGCGCATAGTGATGTGTTTAATATTTTACTTCAAATCTTTGAAGATGGAAGACTCACTGACTCACAAGGTAGAGCTGTTGACTTTAGAAACACTATTATCATCATGACAAGTAACATCGGGGCTGTTAAGTACGGTAATCAAAAAACTGTAGGCTTTTCAACAGACGGCATTGTAGCTGAGAGTGAATACAACAAAATGAAAGACCATATGGTAGAGCAGATGAAGAAAGACTTCCGACCAGAGTTTGTCAATCGTATTGATGAGATCGTGGTTTTCCATGCACTGGATGAAGCGCATATAGAAGAAATCGTAAAGCTGATGTTGGATCAGGTGAAAGAGCGTATGCTTGAAAAAGATATGGATGTAGTCTTTACAGACAACGCCAGAAAATATTTAGTTGAAAACGGATTTGAACCGGAGTATGGTGCAAGACCGCTAAGAAGGTTGATACAACGCATTGTTGAAGATGGTTTAGCAGAAGCATTGCTTGAGGGTAAAATAAAAACTGGAAATACAGTCACTGTTGACTTAGTGAATGGAAAACTGGAGTTCAAAGCAAAGAAGTAGAGAACTAATTGTACAATAAAAGCGACTGAGATTCTCGGTCGCTTTTGACGTTGTGTTATAAATCTATCTATTATATAATACCCATATGGAAAATAATCATAAAATTATACAGTGGTATCCAGGACATATGGCAAAGGCGCGTAGGCAAATGCTGGAAAACATAAATCAAGTGGATGCAGTACTAGAAGTCGTTGACTGTAGGATACCGCGCTCTTCATCCAACCCCGACTTTGAAGAGATGTTTCAACATAAAATACGACTCACTGCACTCAATAAAAGTGATATGGCAGACACAAAAGTCACGCAGCTCTGGGAGAATCACTATAAAAGCATGGGTATCGGTGTAGTCAGCATTAATGCAACCAACAAAGGTCAAAAGAAAAAGCTGCTTGCATTTCTGAATCATGCATTGAAGGAAAAGATACAAAAGAGCCAAAACAGAGGATACAAAAAATCACTACGTTTGATGGTTGCAGGAATCCCGAATTCGGGTAAATCAACCGTTATCAATATGCTAGCACCAAAAGCATCTGCAAAGGCAGGCAATAGACCCGGCGTAACGCGCGGACAGCAGATTATCCGCATCAATGATACTATTGAACTAGTAGACACACCCGGTGTGCTGTGGCCCAAATTTGAAGACGACATGGTAGGCTTGCACTTGGCTATGACAGGTGCTATTAAGGATGAGATACTTGACAAGCATTCATTGGCGCTAATGTTAATTAAAAAAATTACACAACTTTATCCAACTGCATTGGACACACGATACAGTATTGATTTAAAAGACAAAGATGCAGAAGAAATCATTGAAGAAATCGCAAGAAAACGAGGATTGCTCATTAGCGGTGGAAGAATAGACATTGAGCGATGCAGCGTGATGCTACTGACGGAATTCAGGGCTGCAAAAATGGGTAAGATCTCTTTAGAACGTCCTAATGATTGATAAACTATTCTATGAAAACAAATACAAGTTGTTAGGATATAGTGCAATCGCAGGGATGGATGAAGTGGGACGTGGACCGCTTGCGGGACCGGTGGTTGCAGCATGTGTGATACTGAACTTTGATGATATTATTGATGGTATAGATGACTCCAAGAAAGTATCTGCAAAAAAAAGAGAATCATTACTTGTAGAGATACTTGCACAATCGGTAAGCTATGGTATTGGCATTGTCGATGAAAAGATAATCGATGAGATCAATATCCTACAGGCAACCTACCTTGCGATGGAAAAAGCAGTACAGGATATGAAAGTACAACCTGATATCGTACTATGTGATGCAGTGAAGACACTCAAAATAGAGCAAGAAGTTGTTGGTATTACAAAGGGAGATTCATTGAGCTACTTGATTGGCGCAGCATCCATCATCGCAAAACAAAAAAGAGACCACATGATGATTGAATATGCTATCACATATCCTGAGTATGGCTTTGAACAACACAAAGGATATGGAACAAAACAGCACAGACAAGCATTGCTCACACATGGTCCATGCGCGATACACAGAAGATCATTTATCAAGAAAATATGGACAGTAAGCAATGAATAAGCGACAACAAGGCAACGTTGGAGAAGAGATTGCATGCAGATATCTACTGGATAATGAATATACAATTATTAAGCGAAACTTTTATACGCGATATGGTGAAATAGATATCATTGCTAAAAATGAAAGCACATTGATATTTGTTGAAGTAAAGATGCGAAAAGACAGTGCTTTTGGAACAGGTGCTGAAGCAGTAACCCAAAAGAAGATTGAAAAGATACAGACATGCGCACAAATCTACCTACAGGAAAACGCGTTGCCTGACCAAGATATACGATTTGATGTGATTGAAATCATGGGAACAAAGAAAAAACTCAATCATATCATTGCGGCATTTTAATAAAGCGGAGGAAGACCATTGTTTAAAAAAGCTATTATTGTACTGATACTATTATTACTCATTATTCCAGTCAGCGTATTGGCTGATGATGAGAATCATGTCAAAAACCCGGGATTTGAAGATGTTGCATCCGGTTATCCAGAGGATTGGTTTGAAGAGATGTGGCATACTGCATCGGACTATACAGTAATCGAAGTGGTGCCTTTTGGAGACACCAATGTATTGAAGATTGCCAATGAGTATGAAAATGATGCACGTCTTGCTCAGAATGTGAAAGTCAGAGGCAATAGAACATATAAACTATCAGGCTACATCATGACCGAAGGCGTCTTGGACGGTCAAGGAGCAAACCTATCGTTTGAAGATATTATGGCTACAACTGATGGAGTTTTTGATACACAAGGGCAGTGGCAATATGTCGAAATCTATGGAAGGACATCATTGTTTCAAAGTGGAATCAAAATATTTGTGCGTGTTGGTGGATATGGAAATCTCAGTACAGGAACTGCATACTTTGACAATATAAGATTTGAAGAAATCAAGGATGTCCCAGATGGCACAGTTGTGCATTCGCTGAAAAAACCAAAGCCACCGAAAGTTGAAAAAGAGGGGATACAGTTCTTGGCACCTTCTATATTGATTACACTGTTTATGTTGTTTGGTTTCCTAATGCTAAAAAATAAACTGTATGAAAAAAATATAATAGAAAAGAAAACAGATTATAAAACAACATTATGGCTCATAATTGGAATCGGAGTGATAATACGGATCATACTTGCAATGAGCATCAGAGGGTATCCCAATGACATATCCTGTTGGCTGGGATGGTGCAATGCAACCGCCAGCAGTGGATTATTTGGTGTGTATGAATTGGATATCTTCATTGACTATCCACCCGGGTATATGTATATCCTATATCCTTTGGGATTGCTCATGAAACTTATGGGCACAGTGCCGGAGCGTCTCTCGTGGTTGATTGTAAAGATACCTCCCATAACATCGGACATATTACTCTCTTTGATTATTTTCAAAGTAGCGTATAAAAAACTTGGGAAAAACAAGGCGTTGATACTGACGGGAATCTATTTCCTAAACCCTGCTGTAATACTAAACTCCTCAGCGTGGGGACAAATCGATGGAGTTTTAGCGTTATTTGTTATCTTATATACCATTGCACTATACGATCGTAAATTCATGAAAGCGGGAATCTTCTTAGCTATTGGGGTGCTACTAAAGGTGCAAATGGTTCTCTTTGCACCGCTATACTTGACAGCGTTGTGGTCGTATTTCAGGGAAAGAAAAACAAACAAAGAGTTTACTTTGAAGGCATTGTCAGGTGTGGGTGCAGGGCTGCTGACACTAATTATTCTTGCACTACCGTTCTTTTACAAAAGCCCGATGGATTTCTTTAAGCTATACACCGGCGCACTGGAGACATACTCAACGGTGTCGTTGAATGCTGCAAACCTATGGGCATTGCTCGGAGGAATGTGGAAACCGGTGACATCGACATTCTTGGGAGTAGAGTACTCTATACTTACAAATATCGGACTTGTAATTGCTATCGTTACATTTTTTGTGATTGGATTCTTGGATAGAAAAAAAGAGCATATATTCATGCATGCTGCGCTATTGATTACAGGCATCTTCATGTTGTCAGGTAAGATGCATGAGCGGTACATGTTTACAGCTATTGCACTGCTTATCATGTCGTTTGTATTTACTGAACGAAAATCCTCGTATATACTGCTGATGATTTTCTCTGCAACACAATTCATGAACACTGCACTGGTACTTGCCAATGACTATATCTATGGAAATAACATTTGGACAGTAGTTATGTCGGTAGCTGCAGTTCTTGGGTATGCATATATGGTTTATGTTGCTATCGATATGTATCGCAATAAAACTGTAACCTTGGGGGTAGGTAAACCCAAAGTGCAAGCTAAGACTATTGCAAAAAAACCAGTGAAGGAACCCTTTAAACTGGTAGGGGAAGAAGGCTTCTTTAAGAAGTTTACTAGAATCGACACATTGTTAATACTGTGTTTGACAGTTGTTTATGCTGTAGTTGCATTCATTAATCTTGGAACAACTGTGGGTCCTGAAACGAACTTTGAACTCAAAAGCAGAGAGCAAGTGGTCATTGTGGACTTTGGTGAGCCTGTACAGATTTCTCAGATGTGGTACTTCAGAGGGAAGGCAACATCGGGAGCGAACTTCAACATTAGCTACTCCAATGACTTGGGTGGAGAATATCAAACACTGAACTATATCGAAATCTCTCATGGCGGAAGATACACATCAGAAGAGGAGATCGCAGCAAGAGATGAAATCAAGTTAAAATATGATATTCCTGAAGAGATTGCATATCAGATTGTATACAGCAACTATCCAGACTTATTGAAATGGTTTAAAAATGATGCACAGATTACTGCGCGATATGCAAAAGTAAAACTTGAAAAACCCATGATATATTTATTTGAAATTGGCTTCAAGGATCAAAACAAGAATGTCATACCCATCAAAGAAATTATCCCTGTAGAGGTTGCAGAAAACACGCTATATACATTGTTGTTTGATGAACAAGATACCATTCCTGAAAGTGTAACATACATGAATGGAACATACTTTGATGAAATATATCATGCAGGAACAGCATGGGAGCATATCAACTATGTAAATCCTTATGAGACGACGCATCCACCTCTGGGTAAGGTTATCATGAGCTGGGGGATGAAGATATTTGGTACTAATACATTTGGATGGCGCTTCATGGGAACGCTATTTGGCGTACTAATGGTACCTGTGATGTATCTGCTTGCAAAGATGCTACTCAAAAAATCGCTATATGCATTCATTGCAACGTTCTTATTTACATTTGACTTCATGCACTTTACGCAGACAAGAATTGCGACCATTGACACCTATGGCGTATTCTTCATCATGCTGATGTATTTGTTTATGGGAATCTACTATCAAATGAGCTATAACAAGACACCGCTATTGAAAACATTAATCCCATTGGGTGCAAGTGGTATCGCATTCGGACTTGGTGCTGCTTCTAAGTGGATATGTATTTATGCAGGAATTGGACTTGCGGTGCTTTTGTTTATGAACCTATACAGAAGATGGCGCGAGTATGAATATTGCAAAAAAGACGGAACAGGAATCTCTGATAAACTACGAGATGAAATCGTAAAGAACTATGTCAAAAAGACTCTTATTACACTTGGATGGTGTGTGGTATTCTTTATCATCATTCCGATTGCGATATATATCATGAGTTATATTCCGATTATGAAAATTGGTCCATCAAAAGACCTCTCCTATGTATGGAGAAACCAAGTGAATATGTTTAACTATCACTCTGCTTTGACTGCATCACACCCGTATGCATCTCCTTGGTATGAATGGCCGTTCTTAGTGAAGCCCATGTGGTACTATTCAAATGATGCATTAAGAAGCGTTGGCAAGATGAGCTCCATCGCAGCATTTGGTAACCCTGCAGTCTGGTGGACAGGAACGATTGCGATGATCTATTTGTTTATTGATACATACCTAAAGAAGAAACCTTCAAAAGTTGCTATATTTGTCATCATTGGTTTCTTGTCGCAGTACTTACCGTGGGTATTGGTGACACGCTCAATGTTTATCTATCATTACTTTGCAGCTGTACCGTTTTTCATCATTGCCATTGTGATGGCAATCAAGAAGCTTTATGAAAAAAAGAAGATCAACATGGTTGCTATATTGATTTACTTAGGGATTGTACTCGCACTGTTTATATTTTTCTATCCTGTGCTCTCGGGTGCACCGATATCATCTGCGTATGGTAGGATGCTTAAGTGGCTACCGACATGGTGGTTTACGTATTAGGCATCGTATAATATAAGCACCTTCAGAAGAATTTGAGCAAATTTTTTGAGGTGCTTTTCATTTGTCATATTACAATCAAATTATTGTACTATTTAGAGTGTGCAAGCTGTTTGATACTATCAATAAAAGAAGTATCATGTTTTTCAAATTTTTGTTTTAGAAAATCAGCCCAAATAAATAGTGCGATCCCATCTAATCCTGAATTTTTAACACTATTGATGGATAGATTAAATTCTTTTGGTGTTATTTCCTGTGCTCTACCTTTGTTGGCATGAATACCATCAAGATATAAGGCTTTTGCTTGGACTGTACATATTACTTGTTTATTTGTTTGTTCTTTAAAATACTGACCTGCTTGTGCAATCCACGAATAGGGGAGTTTTAAGATTTGATGATATCCCATAACCTCAAAGATATCGACAACCTCTGAAAGCTTCTTTGTATCTTGTGCAAAAATTTCTTTTCCATATTGCAAAAAGTGTTCATTATTAAAAGGAACAGTATTTAAAATAATTTTTGCATTCTGATTATATTGTTTTATTACTTTTCTGATTCTCTTAATAATGTTGAATATTACATCGCCTTTGAAGTCAACCCACTCAGAATATGCATTCGATTTTATCCATTCACCGGGATATGCTTCTTGTTTTGGAATGGATATGCCTTTTGCTTTTTTGAATTTAGTGATACATCGATTGCAAAAACAGTATTCATCCCACTTTGATGCATCTGTTTCAGGAAGCCACAACTCCCAAAACCCAGGGTATCGCATGAATCCTAAGAATATACCATCCATATCTAGATTTTCCATAGCTTCTTTAATCTGATTTATTTTTTCGTCAACATATTCATCACAAGTGGGACATCCACCAAGATACCAATCTATTTTTTCAGCTGGAGTGCCTTTGCTATTGACCGGAATACTATTGTGTTTGTTGATGAGATCTATGTCAAAGAAGAAATTACATACACCGAGATAATCAATCCCTGTATCACATAGAGCATCTCGAAAACATCTATCATCATAGGTTTGCATCAGCTTTAATTTATTAACAGGAATTTCGCTATCAACTGCAGAATTGTTCATAGGCAAATATTTGTTTTGCGCGATGACATAATTGATGCCCATATCTTTTAGCTCATTGGCAGCACTCTGATAGCTTAAATTGTATTTCCAAAACCAATCGGATGAATATATCTTGACGCCTATTTTGAAATCATTGGTCATTTCTCCCCCCTTTTGATAGTTTGATATAAATAATTATAAAAACTAAAAAGCTTAAAAGCAAACACGAAGTATACTTTTAAGCAATTTAGTAATTATTAAAGATGAAGCTATGCGTTGAGGGAATAGATATTACACATAGCTATCAAGGTGTTTTTAAATTTCTTCAAATCGAGATGTAAAGAACCTTAGCATCCTGGGCTCATAAACAAACTTGAGTGGCTTAATCTGTTTACGCTTTTTATAGAGTGCTATAACGCCTTCTGCAACATATTCAAGATGAGAATAGGTATACACACGACGTGGTATAGTTATACGAACAAGCTCAAGTTTGGGCACGTGATGATTTCCTTCGCTATCACGACCTGCAGATACAATGCCACGTTCCATTGTACGGACTCCGCTTTCTAAATAAATAGCAGCGGCCAGTGCTTGCGCTGGAAATTGAGTTTGAGGGATATGATCTAAGAACGCTTTTGCATCCAAAAACACTGCATGTCCACCAATTGGCTTTACTACGGGTACACCGGCTTCTATTAGCATTTCGCCAAGAAAACGCACTTGAGATAAACGATGAGATATATAATTGTAGTCCATGCTTTCGCGTAGTCCAATTGCCATAGCTTCCATATCGCGACCTGCCATACCACCATAACTTGGCATGCCTTCATAAACTACAACGAGTTCTTTTGCACGTTCAAAAAGGTCATCATCATTCATACACAAGAAGCCACCGATGTTTGTTAGGCAATCTTTTTTTCCGCTCATTGTACAGCCATCACCATAGGAGAACATTTCAAGTACTATTTCTTTGATTGATTTATCTTCATAGCCTTCTTCGCGTTCTTTTATAAAGCAAGCATTTTCAACACAACGTGTTGCATCGAACATAACGAGAATATTGTGCTTTTGTGCGAGTGCATAAACATCTTTCATATTCTTCATACTCACAGGTTGACCACCTGCAAGATTAACAGTCACTGCAACACATATATATGCTATTTTCTCAGCACCGACTTCATCTATCAAAGCTTGAAGTTTATTTAGATCAATATCACCTTTGAAAGGGACATCATTCTTGTCGGGTTCATGGGCTTCTGAGCATATTACATCGCGGAAAATACCACCATTGACTTCTTGATGATAACGGGTAGTTGTAAAGTACATATTCCCAGGCACATAATCTCCTGGTTGTATACAAATAGTAGATAATAAATTCTCAGCACCGCGACCTTGATGCGTAGGTACTATATGATTAAAGCCAAATAGTTCAAGCACTGTATCTTGAAGATGATAAAAATTGCGGCTACCTGCGTATGCTTCATCTCCCATCATAATCCCAGCCCACTGTCTATCGCTCATGGCATTTGTGCCACTGTCTGTTAGCAAATCGATATAAATATCCTTAGAATCGAGTAAGAAAGTGTTATAACCTGCTTTTTCGATACTTTCTTTACGTTGCTTACGGTTCAATATAGTTAGTGGCTCTACTGATTTAATTTTATAGGGTTCCGGCATAAATTTGGTCATAGTAACTCCTTCGTCGATTTAGTATGTTATAATAATGATAAACCTTACAGTAGCTGTAATGTCAATAACTATTTTTTGAAGGTGTGGAATGAAAGAATATTTTTCAGTTAATGAGATGGCAAAACTTAATGATATAAATCCACGAACACTTAGATATTATGATGAAATTGGATTATTCTCACCCAGTTTTTGTGATGAGAATAATT
>JAGLOK010000138.1 GCA_023139005.1 Clostridiales bacterium
CACAAGCACTCGTTTTGCCTTCCATGGAAATGGGAGTTCCTGTGATGGCTTTGATGAATACACCTTCATAACCACAATCTTTATGTGGACCGACAGCACCAGCTTCATATGCTGCGAGGCTACGTACTGCAGATATGACACGGATGACCGCTGCGAGGAGTCGTGGTACATATTTCTTGTCAGCCAGTACCATTGCGGTGTTTGCAAAGCCACAAGCTGTATCACCTGCGGAGATGGTACCTGTTCTGTTTGCGATATCTGTGATGCCTGTCCAAAGTTTATGCATATCCCGAACACCTAAAACGCCAAGTGAAAACAAGGACTTATCGATCTCACAATACAAAATGGCATCGTCGTGTGTATCTTTTCCACCGATAGATTCAATTGAAAGATAGTCAGCACCGGCGTTTGCGCAGCCTTCGAATGTTTCCATTAGTAAATCCCAGTACTTTCCGTGCCACATGTGTTCATTGTTGTTGTCTTCTCTGATGTCGACAGGTGTGATGCGTAGTGCACTCTTGAGGCCATGCTTTACTTCGAGTTCATTCATCTCATCTTTTACGAGCTTGCAGATGTCGATACCCCAATTCGGATGATAGGTCGTTGCAGGAAGCAGTTCAACTTCTGCGACAACGCCCGGGGATTCAAGTGCTACAGCTCTCATGAAGGAGTCTTGAATAATTGAGCGGTATTGGGCAAGGACCTCCGGCATGGTGCTTTGTTCGATTTTCATTGTTGGCAAAGTAAAATTCAGTTCAGGGTATATCAGCCCATCACCAAGTGTGAATCCATTTTTCGTAGTTACTGTATGGGGTGAAACGCCGTAAACAAAATCATCGATATTATCAATAGTGAGTTTGTTAAAATGTTTTAATGACATAATAATTTCTCCTTTATTCACTTTCTATAACTATATTATATGAATATAAATAGTTAATTTCTATAATATATTTACGCAGGATATGATATATTTGACATATAACACAGAAAACCAATGAAAATACTAGGAAATGCATCGAATTCGCAAAACACTTAGAAAATAATATACTAAAAATATGTATTGATAGAGGAGTGGTCATTTTGGAAATCAGTAATCTCAAGAATAAATTGAGACAATTAAAAAATATGAAGTTAGAATAAGATTTGATGGAAACCGAGTTCCAAAACAGGATGATTTGGTTTGGGATCAATTGTTTTCCACTAGAAATACAATATGCTCATAGAAAATGCTTTAAGATAATATCTTTTGACACCCTATGTACTAATAGATATAATAAAAAAAGTGATAAAAGGGGAAGCACATTGGAAAAAGCACTACAAATATTTCAATATAATCGCAAGCAAACAGGCATTTTTCATGTTTATAGGATTACTCTGCCCAAAAATAGTACATAAGCATATTCGTTTTTATCATAACATAAGTTCAAGCAAACGAAATTGCTTGGATTTTTTATTTTGAAAGGGATAACATGAAAAACATATATAATAATATTAAGATAAACTATGCATTCTGGTTCGTAAAAAGCCTCAATGCAACCAATGGAATATGGATGCTGTATTTAGCATCCAAGGGATTGACCTTATTTGAAATCGGACTGATTGAAGCTATCTTCCATATCACATCACTTATCATGGAAACACCAACGGGTGCAATTGCAGACATCTTTGGACGCAAAACAAGCCGTATCATAGGGATAGTACTCGGCGTGCTTAGTAATATATTGATGATTACCTCCAATAGTTTTGGATTATTTGCATTGGGATTTGTTTTCTGTGCACTGTCGTTTAACTTTGAGTCAGGTGCAGGTGAAGCCATGATATATGACACATTAAAGTCAGTGGACAAACAAGACAAATTCATGAAAATCACCGGAAATAACGAAGTGATCTATCAGACTACGCAAATTATTGCTTTGGTGATTGGAGGGCTGCTTGGCAATCATCAATTTGTATATGTGTACTATATGGCTATAGTACTTGCGGTTATTACATTTATTATTGCACTCTTTTTCAAAGAACCTAAAATAGATACTATAGATGAAAAGAAAGAGAAAATTTCTTTTGTGCGAGCAATAAAGAAACAATATATAGATAGCTTTAATGCAGTAAAAGGCAATAGGAAATTACTTTACTTAATACTACTTACAACAGTATTTCTTGCAAGTCTGACATTGTCATTTTTCTATATACAAATTGCATTCAAAGATATTGGACTATCAATATTCCAGATTGGGGTATACCTTGCGATTTCAGCAGTGGCAGCAGCTTTAGGTGCGCTGTTTGCAGAAAAAATCGAGAAGAAAATGGGCGAATACACAATCCTCAAAATTGTTCCCATCATTATGGCTCTTATGATACTTTTGTTTTATTTCGTGCGCTTTGCACTTATTCCATTGATAATTCTGTCATTTGTAGAGGCTATATTGTATGTTGCAACGCGAGACTATATCAATCAACACATTGCATCGGACAAAAGAGCTACCATACTCTCTTTTGATAGCATGATGTTTAGTTTCTTCATGATTGCATCATTTCCGTTATTTGGATGGGTCTCAGACCATATCGGCCTTCAAACTTCATTTTTGATTTTTGGTGGAATAATATTGATTGTTGCGTTGCTCAATTTAGGATTGAAGATAACTAAAGATTAAACATTGAAGGTCTTTCGTGTTGTGATAATCAACTATTCAGTGCTTTTTCCAAAGCAGCATCTGTAGCATTGATGATACCTTGGGATGTCCATGTAGCCCCTGATACGGTATCCACATCTGTAGATTGTGCCTCTATAATCCATAAGGGTATGTTTTTCACAGGAAATCCCCAAAAGCGCTTTTTAACTTCGTTGTGTTCAATCACTTCAACACGGACAATATGGTCATCAACGATTTCTACTTCCACCACAAGACCCAGTCGATAGCCTTTTGCAGTTCCTATGTATACTCCATCGATATATTTTGTCTTAATCGTTGGGGTGAGGACATCTGTGGGTGCTTGTGTTGTGATTTCCTTGGTTGTAGTACTTGTAGATTCAGTTGATGTGATTATTGGCACTGCAGTTGGGTTTTCTTTCGCTATCTGTACTTCTTGTGTCTGTGTTTTCGGTGCAAACAGAATATCATCAATGATAAATCCGCCTACATCAATAATGTGTATAACCAGCAGTCCGACAAAGACAACCGTAATAACGCGATGATATACCATCCACATTTTTTGCGGAGCGAACTTTTTGCGGAACATATAGCTCAAACCCAATAGGATTGAGAAGATCCACGTAAATGTACCAAAGTTGAGTCCAATGGCGTTGTCACTTGAATGTATACCATGTACCAACCCGACAACGATGAGCGTGACACCTAGTAATTTGTGTGATTTTCTCAGGCTTCTATTGAGCCTCTTAATCCATTCAATCTTACTTTTCTTGTTAAGCACCCTAAAAAAATAGATTATCGTCATCAAAACGGTGAGTATTAAGCCTACCCAAGCCATACCTATGTTCAAAAATAGATCCATCAATATCTCCTGTTGTCTCGATATCGATAGTATAATAAAGGTATATAACATGAATTAGAAAAGTCAATGAATAAAGTGTGAACAATAATTTAAGTCAGAAAAACATCTCTATACATGAAATATGGTTAATACTTCAGTGCAAGTATCCATTCTCCTTCTTCTATGCGCCCGGTAAAGACAAATCCCACACTTTCATAAAGCTTCAAAGCAGTGGTGTTTGACTTTTTCGTGCCGAGATATATCTTATTATGTGTTTTATCCTTTTTAATGATCTTTATGAGTGCTTTCAACGCCTGTCTGCCATAGTTGTTTCTTTGATAATTGGTATCAATCATAAATCGATAGATCCAATACTCGTGATCATCTGTATCGATACAATACATCAGAAATCCGACTATCGTATCATCATCATAAATTGCACGAGGTTTGCACTCTTTTTGTGTATATGCTTGTGCCAAAGAATAGACATTTGATGCAACAAAATGTTTTTGCGTATCAGATACAGAAAGCTTGATACATGCATGAAAGTTTTTGGGTGTAACATCTCTGAAGTTAATCATATGCACTCCTATCTATTTGTTTAATAATCTCATGCAATCTATATATATGCTAAATTTCATAGATGCAGCCTTATTGATCATCGAACATAAATGTATTAAACTTCTTTATTGTGCTAATCTAAAGACTTATTTAAATAAAGTATGATGACTGTAATCTCATCACCCTACAAATACATATTGATAGTAATAACCATACTCATAATCGACCAAAAACAAACCGGATGGATCAAAGTGATAATCATAACTGATGATTTCCCCGTCGATATCCATGTGTAAGCTTCCGGTTGAAGCATTAATATACCATTCAGATTCTGTAGCTACTGTTTTACCAGCTCTTGTTGTTGAGATTTCAGCGATACCATTTGCGTTAAAATAAATGGTTCTTTCCAATCCTTCCTCGGATGAGTCTTCTAAGAAAAGAAGACCAGGTAAGATGTCGGGAGTAAGTCGATCATAAAAGAATACAGATCCATTCGTTTGGTGCAATTCAAACACCTCACCTTTGTGAACTATTTCATAGGAAACTTCCATGTCCATTTGATCTAAAAATGTGAAATATCTTGTCTCTGAGTCATACTCCCAATACATCGCACGACTTTCTCCTGTACCGCCCCAATTATAAACATATCCACCACCATTAGGCCAAAATGATATAATTTCAGTATGTCCATTGTTGGGATCGTAGAACATCCAGCAACCGAATGCTGTGAATTCATCTGGTGCCGCCTCGACCATATTGACTTCGTGCCAATCTGCATAATATAAATCTGTAGTATCATCTTTGAAGTGAACTAGATTATCTTCCATGGTTGCAGTGTATTGAATAGATATGTCATTGTTTAAGTTTAAAGAAATGATGCCATCAATTATGGTGTAGGAAAATGGGCTCATCCATCTTTCATCTGCATAATAATCAAAATAGAACATCGTGCCATTTTTTGCAGCATCAATATGAATGGTAGATTTTATTTGCAAAAATTCATTGTTTTCGATTAATACAATTAACTGATAGGTACCCGGGAGCAACTCGGTAAGAGGGATTGATTCTACTTCAACAGGCGGTTCAGGTGTTACTTCTGCTATAGGAGTTGGTGTGACTTCAGGAGTAGCTGTTTCTTGAGGAGGAGTTTGCTGTACATTGTTTAATTCTTCATCAGTGAGAGGGGTGATCGATAGTAAAATAATATACTCAAAAATATCTTCAATGATCTCTCCATCTGCTTCTTCAACCTGCACTTTAAACGAATATTCCTCACTAATTCCTTTTGCACAATATTCATCTCGATCTTCTGTCTCTTCATCTAAGATGATGCCATTATCCTCAAAGAAATCTCGATAAAAATCAATTATGTCATCGATATCATCTGTTGTTCCACATGACAATACAATATCTCCGAACTGCACTCTGCTGTCATAAACGATCGCATCATCGTATATTTCTAAGGCATCATCAGGATAATCTCTATCGTATCGTATGCCTTCTGTATACTTCTCAGGAACTTTGTTCAATAGAGAACACCCTGAGAAAATGAGCATTAAAGTGATGCATAGTGCTAGTGTGATGAGTACAAATGATTTTCTTTTCATTGTGAATTCCCCTAAATTATTAATATATAAATTATATCTTCATATATTAATATAGTCAAAGTATTATATACAAATACTTTGACAAGTTATTGAGATACTCGCTATCTATAAAATATTCCTTGATGCAATTCGTATATACCGTCTATATATGATAAGATTATACGATAGAAAACATCGGAATTAAATCGATATAAACTTTGTTTTATAGAAATTTAATTAACAATTACAATGAAGTAAAAAGGAATGTGAAAAACATGAAAATTGCAGCACAGTTATACACTTTAAGAGAATTACTCAATGGCAAGAACAAGGCAGAAATATTTAATATTTTAAAGCAAGTCAAGAAAATTGGCTATGATGTTGTAGAAATAGCAGGTTTTGGAGATATAACTAATGAACTTGCTTTAATTATATTAGAAGTATGTACAGAACTAGCTATTGAAATATGCGCTTCACACTTGGGTTTAGAATTTCTCGAAGAAAATCTTGATTGGGTTATTGAGTATCATAAAATGTGGGGATGCAAGCATGTTGGTATTGGTTCTATGCCCAAAGAGATGAGAAGCAAAAAAGGTACAGTTGAATTCGTAAAAAGATGCAATGTTGTTTGCAAACAGCTACACAAAAATGGACTGACCCTCATGTACCATAATCATAAGTTCGAATTTGAAAAGTTTGATGAAAAGATCATGATGGAGATACTGCTTGATACACTTGATCCGACAAGCATACAACTTGAGCTTGATACATATTGGGTACAGGCAGGAGGCTCTGATCCTGTAGACTGGATATATAAAGCAAAAGGTAGGATGCACATCGTTCACTTTAAAGACTTTAGGATAGTCAATGACGAACAGCAATTTGCAGAGATAGGGCAGGGAAACTTGGATTGGGACAAAATTATAAAAGCGTGCGAGGAAACAGGCATATTATATGCAGTAGTTGAGCAAGACTCATTTACAGATGATCCTATCAATAGTTTGAAAATCAGTTATAATTATTTGCAGAATAAAGGATTACACTAATAACTTCATAAGGATATATATCAAAAGTAATATGACATACTCATGTCAAGTTAGCGTGCTACAATGATACAA